>NZ_JBJPHW010000012.1:0-143381 GCF_053471285.1 Phreatobacter aquiterrae
TGGAAACGCGGCCGCCCCGGCTGCGAAACCCTGGCCAGCTACGCCGGGGCGGCCGCTCGCATCTGCGCCCTCAATGGGGGCCTGCTTTGGACGCGAAATAGGGGTGGCGATTGGAAGCGATTTGACAACCGATGCCCCATCAACGCAAGAACGGCCCCGACAGACCAGCCCGCGCCGCTCACGCCTTCGTGAGGCGGCCGGAAGCGCATCAACGGCGCGTTCTCAGGCGCATATCCGACATGCTGACCATCATGTTGTAATTGTTGACGATCCAGGTGCGCTCATGGCCCCCGGCGCGGCGTGCGTCGCCCCGCGCGCGGGCGAGCTTCTGGCGATATTCGCGCAGCGAGCCCAGCCAGGAGCCAGCCTGGCTGTCGAGCATCGAGGCACCCTCGGGATCGGTCTCCTTGAGCTTGTCGAGATCGCGCAGCGCCGCCGCATAGCGCTGGATGGCCTCGTCGAAGGCCGCCATGTCGACCACGGGCCGCTCGTTCGAGGGCATGAGGTCCATGACGCCGCGGGCCGCGATCATGACGTTGCGGACATTCCAACGCGCAGAGCGGCCTTCGCGGCGCTCGATATCGGCCAGTTCGCGGTTGTTCAGGTCGGCGCGAAACGCCCGCATGGCGCGCTCCACATCGGCGCGATCCTTCAGGAAGGCCTCGGCGGCCGGCACCATCTCGCGGTGCAGCTCCCGGCCCAGCGCCGCGCCATCGTCCTGATAGTCCTTGCGCTCGTAATAGACGTTTGCCCGGGTGATCAGGGGGGCGAGCGTCCGGTAGGACTGGATGTAGCGCCGCATCGCGTCGTCGAGGTCGGGCAGCGCCGGCTCCTGCGTCACCGCCTGCTCGGCCTTCTCGATCTCGCCGCGGACGTCATAGAGGCTGTAGAGGCCATAGACGATGTAGCGCTCGCGACCGGTCGGGCCGCGCTGCATATTCACCCAGCTGCGATAGCGGTCCCAGGATTCGACCGCGCGCAGGGTGCGGTTGAGCAGCGCCGTATAGGCGTTGGACTTGACGATGGCCGCCTGCAGTGCGGCGTCCGGTGCAGGTCGATCCTGGGCGAAGGCAGGCGCACTGACGCCAGCGGCCGCGGCGAGAAGCGCGCCGAGAAGGGCGTCGCGTCGGGCAAGAACGAGGGTCATGGATCGGGCTCCCGTTTGAACAGGCACACAAGATCATGCACCGGCGTTTCAGAACAATCCCGATCGGCCGTGGCCTGCGTTTCAGGACGCAGGCACTCCGTGACATGAAAACGGCGCCCCAGGGGGCGCCGCAGTCAGGCCAGACAAGGGGCATCCGGCTCAGCCCCAGCGGATTTCCAGAACCTCGTAGCTCTGGGCGCCCTTCGGTGTGTTCACCTCGACGCTGGTGCCGGCGCTCTTGCCGATGAGGGCGCGGGCGAGCGGCGAGGAAATCGAGATGCGGCCTGCCTTAGCGTCAGCCTCGCTGTCGCCGACGATCTGCCAGACGCGCTCCTCCTCGGTGTCCTCGTTGACGAGTTTCACCGTGGCGCCGAACTTCACCGTGGTGCCGGAGAGCTTGGTCACGTCGATCACCTCGGCGCGCGCGATCAGGCTTTCCAGCTCGGCGATCCGGCCCTCATTGAGCGACTGCTGCTCCTTGGCGGAATGATATTCGGCGTTCTCGGACAGGTCGCCGTGCGAGCGGGCCTCCGAAATCGCCGCGATGATGCGCGGGCGCTCCACTTGCTGGCGTTGCTTCAGCTCGACTTCGAGCTTGGCGAAACCGCCGACGGTCATTGGAACCTTTTCCATGATGCTCGCCCTGACCTTTCAACGACGAATAGAGGATCGGGAGCCGAGGACGCCGGCCCCGCGAACCTTCAGGGTGGATACGAAACGCAGTTTCGGCAGGACCCGAAGATCAGGAATTGCCGAAATAGCTCTGCAGCGCGCGCACCTCAAGGTCCCCCTCAAGATAGGCCTTGATGCCCTGCGCGGCGGCAACAGCTCCTGCAAGAGTGGTGTAATAGGGGACCTTCTGCAAGAGGGCCGCACGGCGGAGCGAGCGCGAGTCCGACAGCGCCTGGGCGCCCTCGGTGGTGTTGAACACCAGCTGCACCTCGCCGTTCTTGATTGCATCGACAATATGCGGGCGGCCTTCGAGGACCTTGTTGATCTTGCCGCAGGGCACCCCCTCCTCGACCAGATAGCGCTGGTTGCCCGAGGTGGCGATGATCTTGAACCCCATGCCGTGCAGCGACCGGATCGCCTCGAGGATGCGCGGCTTGTCGTCGTCGCGCACCGAGACGAACACCGTGCCCGATGTCGGAACGATGACCCCGGCCCCGAGCTGGCTCTTGGCGAAGGCGGTGGCGAAGGTGCGGTCGAGGCCCATCACCTCGCCGGTCGAGCGCATCTCGGGCCCCAGCAGCACGTCGACGCCGGGGAAGCGCGCGAAGGGGAACACGGCTTCCTTGACGCCGATGTGGCCGAGCGTCTTCGGCTTGAGGCCGAAGGATTCAAGGCTCTCGCCCGCCATGATGCGTGAGGCGATCTTGGCGATCGGCTCGCCGATGACCTTCGCCACGAAGGGCACCGTGCGCGAGGCGCGCGGGTTGACCTCGAGCACATAGACGTCGCCGTCCTTCAGCGCGTACTGGACGTTCATCAGGCCGCCGACGTCGAGGGCGATCGCCAGCGCCTTGGTCTGGCGTTCCAGTTCCGCGATCGTCTCCGGCGACAGCGAATAGGGCGGCAGCGAGCAGGCCGAATCGCCCGAATGGATGCCGGCCTCCTCGATGTGCTCCATGATGCCGGCAACGTAGGAGGTCTTGCCGTCGGCGAGGCAGTCGACGTCCACCTCGATGGCGTCCGACAGGTAGCGGTCGAACAGCAGCGGGTTCTTGCCGAGGACGGTGTTGATCTGGCCGGTCTTGTCGTTGGGATAGCGCGCCTTGACGTCGGCCGGCACCAGTTCGGGAAGCGTCCCCAAGAGATAGTCGCCCAGCTGGCCTTCCTCGCGGATGATCTGCATGGCGCGGCCGCCCAGCACGTAGGACGGGCGGACGACCAGCGGATAGCCGAGCTCGCCGGCGATCAGGCGGGCTTGCTCGACCGAATAGGCGATACCGTTCTTCGGCTGCTTCAGGCCGAGCTTGTCCAGCAGCCGCTTGAAGCGGTCGCGGTCCTCGGCGAGATCGATGGCGTCCGGCGACGTGCCGAGGATCGGGATGTCAGCCTCCTCCAGCGCGCGGGCGAGCTTCAGCGGCGTCTGGCCGCCGAACTGGACGATGACGCCCTTCAGCGTGCCGTTGGTCTTCTCGCGCTCGAGGATCTCGAGCACGTCCTCGGCGGTCAGGCTCTCGAAATAGAGCCGGTCGGAGGTGTCGTAATCGGTCGACACGGTCTCCGGGTTGCAGTTGATCATGATCGTCTCGAAACCGGCGTCCGAGAGCGCAAAGCAGGCGTGGCAGCAGCAATAGTCGAACTCGATGCCCTGCCCGATGCGGTTCGGTCCGCCGCCGAGGATGACGATCTTATCGCGATCCGTGGGTCGGGCCTCGTCGGCGAGCGCCCCGGCGAACGGCGTCTCGTAGGTCGAGTACATGTAAGCGGTCGGCGAGGCGAACTCGGCGGCGCAGGTGTCGATCCGCTTGTAGGCGGGGCGCACGTCGAGCGCCCGGCGCGCCCTTGAAACCTCGGCCTCGGTCTTCTCGGTCAGCACGGCGAGGCGCGCGTCGGAAAAGCCCATGGCCTTCAGGCGGCGCAGCGCGCCGGCCGTCGTCGGCACGCCCTTGGCGCGGATTTCGGCCTCCATATCGACGATGCCGCGGATCTGCTCGAGAAACCACGGGTCGATGCGGCAGTAGGAATGGATTTCCTCGTTGGAGATGCCGAGGCGCATGGCCTGCACCACCTTCAGCAACCGGTCGGGCGTCGGCGTGCCGAGGGCGGCGCGGATGGCGTTCTTGTCGTCACCCTTGCCGAGGCCCTCGATCTCAATCTCGTCGAGGCCGGTGAGGCCGGTCTCCAGGCCGCGCATGGCCTTCTGCAACGATTCCTGGAAGGTGCGGCCGATGGCCATGACCTCACCCACCGACTTCATCGAGGTGGTGAGCACCGGGTCGGCGCCGGGGAATTTCTCGAAGGCGAAGCGCGGCACCTTGGTGACGATGTAGTCGATCGTCGGCTCGAAGGAGGCCGGCGTCGCCCCGCCCGTGATGTCGTTGCGCACCTCGTCGAGCGTGTAGCCGACGGCGAGCTTGGCCGCGACCTTGGCGATGGGAAAGCCGGTCGCCTTGGAGGCGAGCGCCGAGGAGCGCGACACGCGCGGGTTCATCTCGATGACGACGAGGCGGCCATCGGCCGGGTTGACGGCGAACTGGACGTTCGAGCCGCCGGTCTCCACCCCGATCTCGCGCAGGACGCGGATCGAGGCGTCTCGCATCATCTGGTATTCCTTGTCGGTCAAGGTCAGCGCCGGCGCGATGGTGATCGAATCACCAGTGTGGACGCCCATCGGATCGACGTTCTCGATGGAGCAGACGATGATGGCGTTGTCCGCCTTGTCGCGGACCACCTCCATCTCGAATTCCTTCCAGCCGAGCACCGATTCCTCGACCAGCACCTCGGTGGTCGGCGAGGCGTCGAGGCCGCGCTCGACGATCTCGATGAACTCGGCCTTGTTGTAGGCGATGCCGCCACCCGTTCCGCCCATGGTGAAGGACGGGCGGATGATCGCCGGCAGGCCGATGTCGTCGAGGACGTCGAGGGCGGCGCCCAGCGACTGCACGACGTGGCTCTTCGGCGTCTGCAGGCCGATCTTGGTCATCGCCTGGCGGAACCGCTCGCGGTTCTCGGCCTTGTCGATGGCGTCGGCCTTGGCGCCGATCATCTCGACGTCGAACCGGGCGAGAACGCCCATCTCCTCAAGCTTCAGCGCCGTGTTCAGCGCCGTCTGGCCGCCCATGGTCGGGAGGAGCGCAAAGCCGCCGGGCAGGATGTTGCGCTCCTTCTCGATGATCTTGGCGACGATCTCGGGCGTGATCGGTTCGATATAGGTCGCGTCCGCCAGGTTGGGATCGGTCATGATCGTCGCCGGGTTGGAGTTCACCAGGACGATCCGGTAGCCCTCCTCCTTCAGCGCCTTCACCGCCTGGGTGCCGGAATAGTCGAACTCGCAGGCCTGTCCGATGACGATCGGCCCCGCGCCGATGATCAGGATGGAGGAGATGTCGGTGCGTTTCGGCATGGGGCTCCGGCCCTTTTGAGGCTCGTTCGTGTCACAGGGGACGTGCGGCGCAAAAAAAGAGGCCGGACCCGTATCGAGCCAGCCTCCCGCAACCGCATACCCTGACAGTCGGGTCGCGTGATTAAGCGGCCCCTATAGACGGCTTTCCCGCCGATGGGAAGCCGCAGCGGTGTCGCCACCAACAGGTTCCCCGCCGGCTGACATGGCAAGGCCGCCGCGGGGGTCTTCGCGGCGGCCAGGATGACAGGCGGAAAGTCTGCGTCCCTCCATCAGGCCGAAACGTCGAACAGGAGCGAGGACGAGGTGCCGGAGGTCGACTGACCGGCGGTGCCGTAGCCCGACGCGAGCTTTTCATGAAGCTGCTTCAGGAAGTCCTGCAGCGCCTTGCCGACGGACGAATCATCGGTAGTGATGCTGAAGGTCGTCGTGCCGTTGCCGCTCTCCCCGCCCGGCGGCGGGTCGGGGGGCGGACCACCGGGACCACCGGGACCGCGCCCCCCGCCCGGACCCTGCGCGAAGGTCTCGGAGAAGATCTCCTTCAGCTCGGCGGCCTGGTCCTCGGTGAGGGTGCCGGCCTCGACCTGTTCGGCGATCAGGCTGTCGATCTTGGCCTTTGCCTCGTCCGGGCTGGGCGGCGCCGTCCGCGTCGCCGAGAACGAACCGCGTTCGGCCTTCATGGCCTTGTCGATGGAATCGAGCGCCGTGGACAGGGCGCTTTCGTCGGATGCGGAGACCTCGCCGGTCGAAACCTGCGAGGCCAGCGTATTCTGCAACATCTCGCGCGGCGACAGCCTTTGCGAGCTGAACGATGACGATGATATCGTCGTCGTCATGGGGACCTCCTTGTGTGGCGGTGACGGACTGTACTGACATGTTGCAGGACGCGCCGGGATGCTTAATGAGCGCTTAGCGCCGATCACCACTTGGTTTCCTTTTGTTTCCAGACCCGGCATGCGAAACACAGGGAAACAATTTTCGTGTTCGCGGCGCGGCCGCCCTCGCCTATCTGTGCCCCGATGTCATCCGAACCCCACATCCTGATCGTCGAGGACGACCGCGAGATTCGCGGCCTCATCGCCCGTCTGCTGAAGTCCAGCGAGTTCCGCGTCTCGACCGCCGGCGACGGCCGGGAGATGGACCGCATCCTCGCCGACAGCCGCATCGACCTGATCGTCCTCGACGTCATGCTGCCGCAGGAGGACGGGCTGTCAATCTGCCGGCGCCTGCGGGCCCAGACGAAACTGCCCATCGTCATGGTCTCGGCCAAGGGCGAGGAACTCGACCGCGTCCTGGGTCTCGAACTCGGCGCCGACGACTATCTGGTCAAGCCCTTCGCCTCACGCGAACTGCTGGCGCGGGTGCGCGCGGTGCTCCGCCGCTCGTCCGGCGCGCAGGAGGATCCCGTCGCCGACACGGTCCACACGTTCCGCTTCCACGGCTGGACGCTCGATTCCCTGCGCCGCAGGCTGACCGATCCTGCCGGCGCCCAGGTCTCGGTCACGGACGGCGAATTCGACCTGCTGCGGGTCTTCTGCCAGCGGCCCGGACGGCTGCTCAGCCGCGACCAGTTGATCGACCTGACCCAGGGCCGCGCCGCGGGCCCTAACGAGCGCAGCATCGACATTCTCGTGGTGCGCCTGCGCCGCAAGATCGAGACCGATCCGCAGCGTCCCGACTTCATCAAGACGGTGCGGTCGGGCGGCTACATGTTCACACCGGACGTCGAGGCCGCGTGATGCCGGACACGCGGCAACGCGCGCGCTGGCAGCGGGTATGGCCGCCCGGGATCGCCGGCCAGCTCGCCATTCTCATCATCGTCGCCATTCTCGCGATCAACACCATCCTCACCCTGTCGTTCATGCTCGCGAACACGGCCCCGCGGGCTCATCCCGCCGAGACGACGGGCCGCCAGGCTGCGGTCGTCGAATTGCTCGACCGTGCCGGGCCGTCCGAGCGCCGTGCGTTGCTGGGAGCCGTTCGGGACGCCTTTCCGGAGTTTCGTGTCTCCCTCGCGTCCGCGGGCGCAACCTTCGACGAAGCCGCGGCGCCGGCTCCGCCGGCGCGCCATCTCGGCCGGCTCCTCGGCGCGGGCTTCAGGGTGTCGTCCATCCGGACCGATCGCGCGGTCACTGACGAGGCCGGTGAGGACCTCCTCGTCCGGCTCCGGGACGGGTCGCTGCTGCTTCTGTCATCGCCCCGCCCGTCGCCTCCGCCCGGCGGTCCTCTTGCGCTCATGATCGGCTTCATCGCCATCACGGCCGTGCTGCTGGGGATCTGGGCTGTTCTGGCTCTGACCAAGCCGCTGCGCGCCATCGAGGCGACGGTCGAGGCCTATGGACCCGATCAGACCTTCAGCCCGATCCCAGAGACCGGACCGCGCGAGATCCGCACCCTCGCCCGCGCCTTCAACCGCATGCAGGAGCGCATCGGCCGCCTCATGGACGACCGCACACGAACGCTCGCCGCGGTCGGCCACGACCTGCGCACGCCCATCACGCGCCTGCGGCTGCGGGCGGAGCTTCTCGACGACAGTCCGGAAAAGGCCCGGATGATTGCCGATCTCGACCAGATGGACGCCCTGGTGCAGAGCGCCCTCACTCACCTGCGCGACGGCCGCGGCGACGAGGCATCGAGCACGCTCGACCTGCAAAGCCTCCTGCAGTCGATCGCCGACGGCTATACCGATCTCGGCAAGCCGGTGGAGATGGCCCCGTCGGCGCGTCTCGCGATCCGCGGTCGGCCACTGGAGCTGGAACGCGCCATCACCAACATCGTCGACAATGCGATCAAGTACGGCTCGGGAGCATCCATCTCGCTGCATCGCGACGGCGATTGGGCGCTGATCGAGGTGGCCGACCGCGGGCCGGGCATTCCAGAGGCGATGCGCGCTACCGTGCTGGAGCCCTTCGTGCGGGGCGAGGCCGCCCGGACCATGAACGAGGCCGACGGTTTCGGCCTCGGCCTGACGATCGCCCGCTCCATCATCGAGGCCCACGACGGGACGATCACCTTCGCCGACGGAAATCCGGCAGGTTTCGTCGTCCGGATGAGCCTGCCGGTGGCCTGAACGTCGTCAGCGCGGCTCGGAGACGGCGCGGGGGGAGAGCTTCTCGGCGAGCGTCCGCGCCAGAGCGACTCCGACGCAGTAGTAGCTGGCATCGACCAGATGCTGGCTTCCCATGGGGAGGAGTTCTTCGGGCCTGAGACGGTGCTCAGCCAGCAGCACGGTCAGCATGGCGTTGCGACGGAACACCGGCGTGCCCGTCTCGACCGCAACCTCGTGAAGCGCGGCCACATAGGCGGCAAAGGCCGGAAACCGCTCGGCGCGTGGCAGAGGGAACTGGTCCATCAGCACGACATCCGCGCCGCCTTCGCGCAGTTGGGCAATGCCCTTGCGCAGGATGCGCTTGAACTTCTCGACGCCGATATCGTGGATCGCGTCATAGACCCCGGTCTGCCAGACGACCAGGCCCGGACTTTCCGACAGCACGTCGGCGTCGATGCGCTGGTACATCTGGTGCGCCGAATTGCCGCCGATCCCGGCATTGGTGACCTCGATCTCATGGCCGGGCATCAGGCGGGTCAGTTCGTCGCGCATGACGGCCGGATAGGCCCGGTCGATGGAGGAGGCCCCGGTTCCCAGCGTCGAGGAGGAGCCGAGGGTCACAATGGTAAGCTTCTGGCCCGCAGCAATGGCCGCCCGCGCCTGAGGCAGGTCGCCGGCAAAACTCCTCAGCTCGCGCGCAACGGTACAGCCAGGCTCGAATGGCGCACGCGGTTCCGATGCGCGGGCGGACATACCCGCGACAGCAAGCACCACGAGACTGGCCCAAGCGAGCCGCATCGACCGCTTCCCTCTCACGCCACCTTCACCTCGCCGGTGCCCGGCGGGCTCTTGGCCGGCGCCCTGGCGACTGACGTCCGATACCATTCAAACACTTGCGCCGTGGCAAGCAAGAGGACAATGCCGATCGCGTTCACGGCAATCTGCATCAGCGGCCCACGGCCGATCTCGGTGAAGGCAAAGGTGCCGAGCAGCGAGAGGATCACGCCGAAGCAGAACAGCGGCAGCGAATGTCGTCCGGCCTGCTCAAGAAGCCGCGCGACCGCAGAACTCAGCCAGGCGGCGGTCCTGGGCACATGGGCGGCAACGAGATAGGCGAGCGACAGCGCGTGCGCCAAGCGCCACAGCGACAGGTTGGTCTTGTCGAGATCGAGGCGCCATTGGTCCGGCAGGATGACACCCTCGAAGCCGGCGATCACCGCCCAGGGCGCCGCGCTGACGAGACCGAACAGCACGATCGCCACCGCGGCGATGGTGATCCACGGCGCACGCGGCAGGGCAACGCCGCGCAGCGCGCCATGTCCGGTGATCATGCCGACCGTGAAGAGAAGCTGCCAGGCGAAGGGATTGAAGAACCAGGCGCCGCCCGTCGACATGTTGGGAATTGCCAGCCCGAACCACCAACTCGCCGCATAGAGCCCCACCGACGCGGAAACGGCCAGGACCGGGGCGATGCGCGCCATCACCCAGAGGACGGGCAGCATGGCCAGCAGGACGACGTAGAGCGGCAGGATGTCCAGATAGTTCGGAAGGAAGATCAGCGCCGCCGTCTGCAGCAGCGTCGTCGCCGGATCCTGGAAGAACGGCAGGATCGAGACGTGCTCGTAGTAGAGCGGGTTGCCGAAGCGGACCGCCATGAAGGCGACGGCCACCGCGGTGAACACGAACAGGCCGAGATGGGCGAGATAGAGCTTCCAGATGCGGGCGACGACCTGCGCCGAACCGGTGACGAAGCTGCGGCGGTCGATCACCGACCCATAGGCCAGCGCCGCCGAGAAGCCGGCGAGCAGCACGAAATATTCGGCGGCATCGGAAAATCCCATGGACGTCGGAGTGATCCGCGTCAGCACGTTGCCGGCGACATGGTCGACGAAGATGATCAGCAGCGACAGACCGCGGAAGATGTCGACGCGCACGTCACGGTCGACGCGCACAGGCGAGGCCGGCGCGGCGCCAAACAGGAACCAGGAGCGGAAGGCGATCGGAGCGGACATCGTGACCGGTTGCATGGGTGGGACAATGCGACGTCGGAGCTTCGCATCTGGGCATTGTCCATACGCCGCAAAAGTGTCCGGGTTGCATCCGCCGCGATCACATGCCGCTGAAACTGGTCACGTCTTCGCGAGCATGCCGGCGAGGACAGCCCGGACATGGTCGGGCTGTTCCATCGGAAAGAAATGCGTCGTGCCGGACAGCGTCTCCGCGACGACGCGGGGAGCCACCCGTCGCACCCTGCCGAGCCCGCCGACCACGGTCGATCCCTCGCCCGCGGCGATCAGATGCACCGGCATGCGGAGCCGCCGCAGCGCCGCCCAGGAGCGATGGCGATGCGCGGCGAAGGTCGCCGACTCCCAGGCTGGCGGACAACCGAGGCGGACGCCTTCGGGATCATCGACGAAGCCGCCTTCGACATAGCCCTCCAGGAAGCCCGGCTGCCAGGTTGAGAAGGCCTTGCGGGTGCGGTAGGTGGAAAGCGCCTCCTCCTTCGACGCAAAGACCGGTCGCCGTTTTGCGGCGCCGACGGCAAGTCCGAAACGGCGCGCTTTGGCCCGGCCCCACGGCGTGAAGAGTGCCAGGCGCATGGTCACCGGCATCAGCACCGGGTCGAGCAGGACGAGGCCCCTCACCGCGCGCGGGCGCTCGGAGGCGGCGAGCAGCGCCACGATCCCGCCCATCGAATGGCCCGCCAGAACGACGGGCGGCGCGCCGTCCGGCACCCAGCGGTCGAGAAGAAGGATCAGGTCGCGGGCATAGGGCCACCAGTCGACCAGCCCTTCCGGATCCGTCGGCAGGCGCGTCAGCCCGTGACCGCGCTGGTCGAGCGCCGCGATCCGGTGCTCCGTCGCCAGCGGCGCGAGCAGCGGCCCATAGGTCTGGGCATTGAAGCCGGTGGCATGGAGGAAGACGAGGTCGAGCGGGCGATCGCCTGCGCCCCATTCGAGGACGGACATCGTCCCGTCCGGCATGGTTTCGGATCGCCGCGCGGCAGGAAGGCTGGAAAGTGTCGTCATGCAGGTTCTGCCTCGCGAGCGGCTCCGGTCGCCAGCCTCTCAGTCGGCCGGAGGTATCTCGAGCGGCACGCCGGCCTCGTCCTTGACCTGCCCGAGCGTGAGGACCGTGCGGACGTTGCGCACGTTCGGCGTCGCCGTCAGGTCGGAGACGAAGTGCTGGACGCTGGCCAGATCCGGCGCCACGCATTTCATGACGAAATCGAAGTCGCCGGAGACCGTGTGGCACTCGCGGACGACGGGCCAGTGCCGGACCCTGTCAGAAAAGGCATTGAGGTCCGCCTCCGCCTGGCTCGCCAGATGCACCATGGCGAAGACGGTCACGCCATAGCCGAGCTTCTCGCCGGCGAGCAGGGCCCGGTAGCCGCGGATGATGCCCATTTCCTCCAGCGCGCGCACGCGCCTGAGGCAGGGCGGCGCCGAAATCCCGACCCGGCTGGCAAGTTCCACATTGGTCATGCGACCGTCGGCCTGCAACTCCCGCAGAATCTTCCAGTCGATGGCGTCGAGGCGGGCCTTCACGGGACCAAGTCTCCAGGAGTGGCGGATGAGCGGCAACGGCGACGGGAAACCGCCGCGCAGGGCTCCCGCGCGACGCCCAAGCCGGATAGCGCAGCGCACCCTTGCGCGCAACAAAATTTCGCCGCGCGGCCGCACAACGAAACGGGACAGACGTGCCGACAGCCGCCAACTCACGAGGTCCGGCCAATGTGGACGACACCCTGACACCCGCCTATATGTCCGGTTATCTGTTCCCGGGAGGTTGTTTCATGACGTTTCTCGATATTGAGCGCCTGAAGTCCACGCCGCGCGAAACCAGTCCTTACGACTATGTCGTTGTCCGCAACTTCGTGAAGCCGGAGAAGCTCCAGGACGTTCTGAAAGACTATCCAGATGTCCCCGGCCCCGGCTCCCATCCGCCGTCCGTTCTCGACATTCGCGGTGACTTCAAGGGATTGATGGAGGAACTCGACCAGGAGCCCTTCCGCAAGGCCATCGAGGAGAAATTCGGGGTCGACCTCACCGGCAAGCCGACCATGTACACGGTGCGCGGCTTCACGCGTGCGACAGACGGCAAGATCCATACGGATTCCGAGACCAAGATCATCACCGTCCTGCTCTACATGAACGACTCATGGGACTCTGACGGCGGGCGGCTGCGCGTCCTGAACAACGGCACCGATCTCAACGACTACGCCGCCGAGATTCCGCCCGACGGCGGCACGCTCCTCGTCTTCCGGCGATCCGACAGATCGTGGCACGGGCATGAGCCCTTCACCGGCAAGCGCCGCGCCGTCCAGATGAACTGGGTAACCAGCCAGGCGGTGGTGGACCACGAGCAGGGACGGCACGCGCGATCGAGCCGATTGAAGAAGCTCATCCGATTCATCACCGGCAAGGCCGCCTGATCGATCCGGATCGCATCGCATATCGCTAGTCTTGTATCGACATGCGATGCGATCCATTCCGTTTTGTGACGTTTTCCATCAACGCATTTCGTTGACAAGATGAAGAAGTCCATGGAATGAGCCTTGCGTCAAGCGCATAGCTGCTCCAGATTATCGGTCGTGAAGGGGCTATCTCTCCCCTTGTTTCCCCCGGCCGGACATCATGGGCACCCAGCACGAGCGCGTCGTCATCATCGGTTCCGGCCCGGCGGGCTACACCGCTGCCATCTACGCCGCGCGCGCCATGCTGAAGCCGGTCCTGATCCAGGGCATCCAGCCCGGAGGTCAGCTCACGATCACTACCGACGTCGAGAACTATCCCGGATTTGCCGACGTCATCCAGGGTCCCTGGCTCATGGAGCAGATGGAGAAGCAGGCGGCCCACGTCGGCACCCGCATCGTCTCCGACCATGTCGCGAGGGTGGACCTCAAGCAGCGCCCGTTCCGCATCGAGTGCGAGTCCGGCGACGTCTATGAGGCCGAGGCGCTGATCGTCTGCACGGGCGCGCAGGCGAAGTGGCTGGAGCTGCCGTCCGAGCAGAAATTCCGCGGCTTCGGCGTCTCCGCCTGCGCCACCTGCGACGGCTTCTTCTATCGCAACAAGGAGGTGCTGGTCGTCGGCGGCGGCAACACCGCGGTCGAGGAAGCGCTGTTCCTGACCAATTTCGCCTCGAAGGTCACGGTGGTCCACCGCCGCGACGCCTTCAAGGCCGAGCGCATCCTGCAGGAGCGCCTCTTCGCCCATCCCAAGATCGAGGTGATCTGGGATTCCGCGCTCGACGAGATCATCGGCCGCGAGGACCCGATGGCGGTCACGCGCGCACGGCTGAGGAACGTCAGGACCGGCGAGACGCAGGAGCGCGCCGTCGACGGCGTGTTCATCGCCATCGGCCATGCCCCGGCCGTCGAGCTCTTCCAGGGACAGCTGCGGCAGAAACCGTCGGGCTACCTGTGGACCGCCCCCGATTCCACCGCCACCGACGTTCCCGGCGTCTTCGCCGCGGGTGACGTCACCGACGACATCTACCGCCAGGCGGTCACCGCCGCCGGCATGGGATGCATGGCCGCCCTCGAAGCCGAACGGTTTCTCGCCCACCACGCGACGATCCGCCAAGCCGCAGAATAAAGCGGGCAACGCAGCCGGCTCCGGGAGACACCGATGGACTGGGACAAGCTGAGGATTTTCCACGCCGCTGCGGCTGCGGGCAGCTTCACGCATGCGGCCGATACGCTCGGCCTGTCGCAATCGGCCGTCTCACGGCAGGTATCGTCGCTGGAACAGGACCTGAAGGTTCCCCTCTTCCACCGTCATGCCCGCGGCCTGGTGCTCACCGAGCAGGGCGAACTTCTCTACCACACGGCGCAAGACGTGCTGATGAAGCTCGAGAGCGCGAAGATCAAGCTGACCGATTCCAAGGAGCGCCCGAACGGCGAGTTGAAGGTGACGACGACCGTCGGCCTCGGCACCGCCTGGCTGGCCCCGCGCCTGGGCGAATTCCTCGACCTCTATCCCGACATCCAGATCAAAATGATCCTCACAGACGAGGAGCTCGACCTGTCGATGCGCGAGGCCGATGTCGGCATCCGCGTGCGCCAGCCGGTGCAGCCGGACCTGATCCAGCGCAAGCTGTTCCAGATCAAGTTCCACGCCTTCGCCTCGTCCGACTACCTCAAGCGCCACGGCTCGCCGAAGAGCGCCACGGAACTGGACGGACACCGCCTGCTTGCCTTCGGCGGCCGGGCCCCGAACTACATGCAGAATGTCACCTGGCTGTCGACGGCCGGGCGCAACGGCATGGCGCCGCGCACCTTCGCCATGACGATCAACAACATTTCCGGCCTGGTGGCGGCGGTCGAGAACGGCATCGGAGTGGCCGTTCTGCCGGATTACCTGATCCGCGACGGCTCGGGGCTCGTGCAGATCCTCGACGACGAGGAAATGCCGGTGCTCGACGCCTGGTTCGTCTATCCGGAAGAGCTGAAGTCGGTCGCCCGCGTGCAGGTGTTCCGCGACTTCCTCGTCTCCAAGGCGCAGCGCTGGCCGGGCTGAGCCCGCCCCGGTGCAACAAGGCGCCGGCTCAGCCGGCCGACAGCCTCGCCTCCAGCGCCTCGATCCGCGCCTTCAGCGTTTCGTTCTCCTCGCGCGCCTTCACGGCCATGTCGCGCACGGCCTCGAACTCCTCGCGCGTCGGCAGGTCCATGTCGCGCAAGAGCCGCTCGGCCTGCGTCTTCACGAAGGTGTCGGCCTCGCGCTTCATGCCCTGGGCGAAACCCGCGGCGTCGGTCATGAACTTGGCGAATTCGTCGGCGATGCGGTCGGTGGTCTGGGTCATGGCGCTTCTCCGCTGTTGAGGCAGGGTATGGGGTGCGGCGTGTCATGGCGCAAGGGGACGCGCCCGCTCGGACCGCAACCTTGACCTTGCCGGCCGCTGCGGGCACATCCGCGCCATGCCGCTGCTCGCCCTGCCCTTTCCCGTCATCGACCCGGTGCTGATCGAGATCGGCCCGCTCGCCATCCGCTGGTATGCGCTGGCCTATATCGGCGGCTTCCTGTTCGGCTGGTGGCTGGCGAAGAAGCTGCTGGCGACGGACCGCCTGTGGGCCGGTGGCAAGGCGCCCTTCCCCCCGGCCGTCATCGACGACGCCATCGTCTGGGCGGCGCTCGCCGGCATTGTCGGCGGCCGGCTCGCCTTCGTCTTCGTCTACAATCTCGACTACTACCTCGCCAATCTGCTGGCGATCCTCGCGGTCTGGGAAGGCGGCATGGCCTTCCATGGCGGCATCGTCGGCGCCGTCATCGGCCTCCTGATCTTCGCGCGGCGGAACTCCCTGCCGCTCCTGCCGCTGATCGACCTTGCCGCCATCGTCGCGCCCATCGGCATCGCGCTCGGCCGCATCGCCAATTTCATCAAGCCGGAACTCTGGGGCCGCGTCACCGACATGCCCTGGGCGATCATCTTCCCCGGCGCCGGGCCGGAGCCGCGCCATCCGAGCCAGATCTACCAGGCGCTGACCGAGGGCCTGCTGCTCTTCGTCGTGCTGCTGCTCATCGCCCGCGCCGGCGGCCTGAAGCGGCCCGGCTTCCTCGCCGGCTGCTTCGGCATCGGCTACGGGCTGGCGCGTTCCTTCGGCGAACTGTTCCGCCAGCCTGACCCGCAGCTCGGCTTCCTCTATGCCGGTGCCACCATGGGCCAGCTCCTGTCCGTTCCGTTGATCGCCGTCGGCCTCTGGCTGGTGCTGCGCTCGCGGCGCGCGTCCGCATGACGCCGCTCGGCGAGGAACTGCGGACCCTGATCGCCACCGACGGGCCGATGCCCGTCGACCGCTTCATGGCACTCGCCCTCGGCCATCCCCGCCACGGCTACTACATGACCCGCGATCCCTTCGGTGCGGCCGGCGACTTCGTCACCGCCCCGGAGATCAGCCAGGTCTTCGGCGAACTGATCGGGGTCTGGGCGGCCGGAGCGTGGAACGCCCTCGGACGCCCCGCCTCGGCGCACCTCATCGAGCTCGGCCCCGGGCGCGGCACGCTGATGGCCGACCTGCTGCGCACCGCCCGCGCCCTGCCGGCCTTCCATGACGCCATCGCCGTCCATCTCGTGGAGATGTCGCCGGCTCTCGCCAACCGGCAACGGCAGGCGCTCGCAGCGACCACCCGACCTGTCACGTGGCACCGCGATCTCTCCGACATCCCCGGCGGCCCGGCCATCCTCGTCGCCAACGAGTTCCTCGACGCCCTGCCGGTCCGGCAGTTCGTCATGACAGGTCGCGGCTGGCGCGAACGCGTCATCGGGGTGGCTGACGGCGCGCTCGCCTTCGGCCTCGCCCCCGATCCTGTCCCGCCGGCGATCCTCCCCGAGGCCCTGCGCGAAGCACCGCCGGGCGCGGTGTGCGAGATCCGCCCCGCCTGCGCCAGCCTTGCGGAGCAACTGGCCGCCCGGACGGCCCCGCTCGCCGGCCTGTTCATTGACTACGGCTACACCGAACCCGCCCATGGCGAGACCCTGCAGGCGGTGAAGGCGCACCGCTTCAGCTATCCCCTCGCGGAACCCGGCGAGGCGGACATCACCGCCCATGTCGACTTCGCAGCCTTCGCGCGGGACATCGGCGCGGCGGGTCTCGTCGCCGGTCCGGCCGTCCCGCAGCGCGAGTTCCTCTTCTCGCTCGGCATCCGCGAACGGGCCGAGGCGCTGGCGCGGCACAACCCGGATGCCTTCGAGCCTGTCCGGGCCGGCGTGGAGCGGCTGATCGATCCGGCCCCCACCGGAATGGGCGCGCTGTTCAGGGCCATGGTCGTCACCAGCGAGGGCCTGACCATCGGCGCGCCGGCTGATTGACACCGCCGCGCGAAGCAGATTTCGCTTGCCCCCATGATCGTCACCTCGCCCGCCCTCGCCGCGCTGCCCGGCATCCGCCACGCCTTCTTCACCCGCCACGGCGGCGTCTCCGACGGCGTCTATGCCTCGCTCAATGCAGGCTTCGGATCGGACGACCACGGCGACAACGTCCGCGAGAACCGGCGGCGCATGGCCGCGGCGCTCGGGGTGGCCGAGAACGCGCTGATCTCCTGCTACCAGATCCACTCGCCGACCGTCGTCATCGCCGAGAAACCCCATGAGGGCGGCGACCGGCCGCGCGCCGATGCGGTGGTGACGAAGGTGCCCGGCATCGCCTGCGGCGTGGCAGCCGCCGATTGCGGCCCTGTGCTCTTCGCCGACGAGGCGGCGGGCGTCGTCGGCGCCGCCCATGCCGGCTGGAAGGGCGCCATCGGCGGCGTGCTCGAGGCGACGATCGATGCCATGGAAGGCCTCGGCGCCGATCGCAACCGCATCCGCACCGCCATCGGCCCGCTCATCCGCCAGCCGAGCTACGAGGTGAGCGAGGCCTTCGTCGACCAGTTCCGCGCGGCGGACGAGGCCTATGAGCGCTTCTTCGCCGTCGGCCGTCCCGGCCACGCCCAGTTCGATCTGCCCGGATTCATCGCCCACCGGCTCGCCACGGCAGGCATCGCCCATATCGACGACCTCGGCCTCGACACCTATGCCGACGAGGTCCGGTTCTATTCCTACCGGCGGACCACCCATCGCAAGGAGCCGGACTACGGCCGGCACATCGCCGGCATCGCGCTGGCGCGATAGGCGCCGGCCCTCCCCGTATCGGCCTGCGGCACGCAGACCAGCCCCGATTCGTCACATGATCGTCACAGCCTGTTGATTGTCCCGTTGCAGGCCGCCACGCGGCATTGTGGCGCGGGGGTTCGGTTGCTATGAGGGCGCTCCGTCGCTCCGCCGAGACCCACACGATGTCGCGAAAACCCGGGATCAAGATCGTTTCCGGCAATTCCAACCGACCGCTCGCGGACGCGATCGGCGCCTATCTCGGCACGCCGCCGGCCAAGGCTTCGGTCCGTCGCTTCGCCGACATGGAGATCTTCGTCGAGATCCAGGAGAACGTGCGCGGCGAGGACGTCTATATCGTCCAGTCGACCTCGTTCCCGACCAACGACCACCTGATGGAACTGCTGATCATCTGTGACGCGCTGCGCCGGTCCTCGGCCAAGCGCATCACCGCGGTGATCCCCTATTTCGGCTATGCCCGCCAGGACCGCCGCTCCGGCTCGCGCACGCCGATCTCCGCCAAGCTGGTGGCGAACCTCATCACCCGCGCCGGCGCCGACCGCGTCATGACGCTCGATCTCCATGCCGGGCAGATCCAGGGCTTCTTCGACATCCCGACCGACAATCTCTTCGCAGCTCCGCTGCTCGCCAAGGACATCCGCGAGACCCGCAGCATCCAGGACGTCATGGTCGTCTCGCCGGACGTCGGCGGCGTCGTGCGCGCCCGCGCGTTGGCCAAGCGCATCGACGCCCTCCTCGCCATCGTCGACAAGCGCCGCGAGCGCCCCGGCGAGAGCGAGGTGATGAACGTCATCGGCGACGTCGAGGGCAAGAGCTGCATCCTGGTCGACGACATCGTCGATTCCGGCGGCACCCTGGTGAATGCCGCCGAGGCGCTGCTGGCCCGCGGCGCCAAGGACGTCTCCGCCTATATCACCCACGGCGTGCTCTCGGGCGGCGCGGTGTCGCGCATCACCTCCTCCAAGCTGAAGGAACTGGTGATCACCGATTCCATCCAGCCGACCGAGGCCGTGCGCGTCGCCCGCAACATCCGCACCCTCTCCGTCGCGAGCCTCATCGGCGAGGCCATCGCCCGCACCGCGAGCGAGGAAAGCGTGTCGAGCCTGTTCGACTGAGGCGCTTTGTTCTAACGCAGACGCATTGTCGTCACGCGAACCGGTCACCGCTTCGCCTGGACAGGCTCTAGCGGATCGTCGCGACCCGCCGCCGCACCCGGTCGAGGAAGGCCTGCCGCTGGTCGGCACTGGCCGAATCCATCCGGTGCAGCGCCAGCCACAGCGTGCGGCAGCGCGGCGCGACCAGCGGCCGCAAGCCCCTGAGCAGCGTCCGCCGCCCCGGCTCCGACATCACCAGCCGCCACCACCACCAGGGCGAGCCCAGCGTCGAAACGGCCCCCACGAAGCGGATGTTCGTCAGCACCCGGCCGATCGGCTTGCCGCCGTCGGGCATGGTGAAGGTCGCGTGCGGGATCCAGACACGGTCGAGCCAGCCCTTGAGCATGGCCGGCAGGCCGTACCACCAGGTCGGATAGACGAAGAGCAGGCCCTCGCACCAGCGCAGATGGTCGAGATGGCCGGCGACGGGCGCCTCGTTCAGTCCGGCGGTGTGATAGGCGCGCCGCTCGTCCGACCTCATGACCGGGTCGAAGCCCTCGGCGTGGAGATCGATCAGCCGGACCTCGTGGCCGGCCGAGGCCAACGCCTCCAGCGCCCGGTCGCGGATCGCCGCGGTGAAGCTCTCCGGACAGGGATGGCAGTAGATCACCAGCATGCGCATGAACGGTCTCGGCACAGAATCGTCGGCTGTCAGGGTGCACATCCGCCCGCCGGGATGCTAGACGGCGCGGCATGGCTCCACCGCTCCTTCAACTGCAAGACATCAAGCTGACCTTCGGCGGCACGCCGCTGTTGACCGGCGCCAATCTGTCGGTCGACGCCGGTGACCGGCTCGCGCTCGTCGGTCGCAACGGCTCCGGCAAGTCGACGCTGCTGAAGATCGCGGCGGGCCTCGTCGAGGCCGATTCCGGGACGCGCTTCGCCCAGCCCGGCGCGACGATCCGCTATCTGCTGCAGGAACCGGACCTGAGCGCCTTCCCGACCACGCTCGCCTATGTCGAGAGCGGTCTTGGGCCCGGAGACGACGCCCATCGCGCACGCCTGCTGCTGGAGGACCTCGGCCTCACCGGCGAGGAAGGCACGGCCTCGCTGTCCGGCGGAGAAGCCAAGCGCGCCGCGCTGGCGCATGCCATCGCGCCGGAACCCGACATCCTCATCCTCGACGAGCCCACCAACCACCTCGACCTCCCGGCGATCGAATGGCTGGAGAAGACGCTGCGGCGCCTGTCCTCGGCCATCGTCATGATCAGCCATGACCGCCGCTTCCTCGAGACGCTGTCGCGCGCCACCGTCTGGCTCGACCGCGGCACGACGCGGCGCCTCGACAAGGGCTTCGCCCATTTCGAGGCCTGGCGCGACGAGGTGCTGGAGCAGGAAGAGAAGGAGCAGCACAAGCTCGACCGGCAGATCGTCCGTGAGGAGCACTGGCTGCGCTATGGCGTCTCGGCCCGGCGCAAGCGCAACGTCCGCCGCCTCGGCAACCTGCACGCCCTGCGCAAGGATTTCCGCGAGCACCGCAAGGCCGTGGGCAATGTCGCGATGACGGTCAGCGAGGCCGACGTGTCCGGGAAGCGCGTTGTCGAGGCGGTCGGCATTTCCAAGCACTTCGGCGACCGCGCCATCGTCGACAACCTGACGATCCGCATCCTGCGCGGCGACCGCCTCGGCATCGTCGGCCCCAATGGCGCCGGCAAGACGACGCTTGTGCAGATGCTGACCGGGACGCTGCCCCCTGACAGTGGCTCCATCGTGCTCGGCACAAACCTCGCCATGGCGACGCTCGACCAGAAGCGCGAGGCGCTCGATCCCGCGACGCCGCTCACCGAGGCGCTCACGCGCGGGCGCGGCGACTACGTGACGATCAACGGCGAGAACCGCCACGTGATCGGCTACATGAAGGACTTCCTGTTCTCCCCCGAGCAGAAGGGCACACCTGTCGGCGTCCTTTCCGGCGGCGAGCGGGGCCGCCTGCTGCTGGCGCGGGCGCTCGCGAGCCCTGCCAATGTCCTTGTCCTCGACGAGCCGACCAACGACCTCGACCTCGAAACACTCGACCTCTTGCAGGAGATGCTCACGGACTTCCCCGGCACCGTGATCCTGGTGTCGCACGACCGCGACTTTCTCGACCGCGTCTGCACCTCGGTTCTGGTCAGCGAGGGCTCCGGCCGCTGGATCGAATATGCCGGTGGCTATTCCGACATGATCACCCAGCGCGGCGCCGGCGTGACGGCGCGGACCGTCGAAAAGACGGCAAGGCCCGGGACCCCGGCGGTGGAACGGAGCGACCGGGCGCCGGATGCCGCAAGGCGCAAGCTGTCGTTCAAGGACAAGCACGATCTCGACAGCCTGCCGGGGCGCATGGAGGCGCTCGGCCGTGACATCGCCAAGCTGCAGGCGATCCTCTCCGATGCGGCGCTCTATGCGCGCGACCGCGCCGCCTTCGACAGGGCGTCCGCCGCCCTCACCCGGGCGCAGGGCGAACTGTCCGCCGCCGAGGATCGCTGGCTGGAACTGGAACTGCTGAAGGAAAGCCTCGAGGCGTGACGCCGGTCAGGCCGCGACCCCGGCGAACCGCTCGTTGAAGGAATAGCCCGAGCCGCGCACGGTGCGGATCGGATCAGTCTCCCGTCCCCGCTTCACCGCCTTGCGCAGGCGGCCGATATGTACGTCCACGGTGCGCTCGTCGATATAGACGTCGCGGCCCCACACCCCGTCCAGAAGCTGTTCGCGCGTATAGACGCGGCCGGGCGACTGCATGAGGAACTCAAGCAGGCGAAACTCGGTCGGTCCGAGATTGATCTCCCGGCCGGCGCGATGGACACGCCGCGTCTCGCGGTCGAGTTCGATATCGCCGGATTTCAGCAGGCTGGACAGATGCTCGGGCTTCGCCCGCCGCAGCAGCGCCCTGACGCGGGCGAGCAGTTCGGGCACCGAGAAGGGCTTCACGACATAGTCGTCGGCACCGGTGGCGAGCCCCCGCACCCGCTCGCCCTCCTCGCCGCGCGCCGTCAGCATGATCACGGGAAGGCGCTCGGTCTCGGGGCGCAGGCGGATGCGGCGGCACAGTTCGATGCCCGACAGGCCCGGAAGCATCCAGTCAAGGAGAACCAGGTCCGGGACGACCTCGCGCAGCCTGACCTCGGCCTCGTCGCCGCGCCCGACGACCTCGACGCGATAGCCCTCGGCCTCAAGATTGTAGCGCAGGAGGACGGTGATCGCTTCCTCGTCCTCGACGACCATGATGCGTGCGGTCATGGCATTCTTTCCGGTTCTGCCCGCGGCAACCGTCAGGACCCGACGGACACCATGGTCGTCGTGTCGAGCTTCGGCCGCTCGTCGGTGAGCGTCACGCCGTTGACCATGTAGTAGACGGTCTCGGCGATGTTGGTGGCGTGGTCGCCGATCCGCTCAAGGTTCTTGGCGCAGAACAGCAGATGGGTGCAGGACCCGATGTTGCGCGGATCCTCCATCATGTAGGTGAGCAGTTCGCGGAACAGCGAATTGTACAGGGCGTCGACGTCGCCGTCGGCCTTCCAGACCTCCAGCGCCGCCGCCACATCGCGCTGCGAATAGGCGTCGAGCACCTGCTTGACGCGCTCGAGGGCCAGGCGCGCCATGGCGTCGAAACCGCCCGAGACCTTCGGCAGCGACAGCGCGCCGTTCATGACGATGACGCGCTTGGCGATGTTCTTGGCGAGATCGGCGATACGCTCAAGGTCGCTCGCAATCCGCAGGGCGCCGACGACCTCGCGGAGGTCGATCGCCATCGGCTGGCGCTTGGCGATGATGAGGATGCCAGTCTCCTCGATCTCGCGGTGAAGGGCATCGATCTGCACATCGGCCTCGCGCACCCGGTGCGCCAGGTCCATGTCGCTGCGGATCAGCGCGTCGATGGAACTGGCGATCTGCCGCTCGGAAAGTCCGCCCATCTCGGCGATGCGCTGAGCCAGGCCCTTGAGCTCGTTCTCGAATGCGCTCACGGTATGTTCGGTCATGCCAGGCTCCTGCAAACGGCGGGTGGGACTCGTTGGATAGTCCTTGCCCGCGACGGTTCTATGCCCGTCGCGTGACGTATCGATGACACGGAATATCGTCCCGATTCAAACACTTGTCACTGTTGCGACAACTCAGACCGGATCAGGCCCCTGGAAGGGCGGCTGTTGGCGGTATCAGGCGGGAGGGTTGGATGCCGTGCCTGCATCACCGTCGGCGGGCTCGGCCACCTCGATCCTGACCGTGAAGATCGCGCCCTGGCCCGGCACGCTCTCGATGGACAGCCGGCCGCGATGCCGGTTGAGGATGTGCTTGACGAGAGCGAGCCCGAGGCCGGTTCCGCCCTTCTCCCGGCTCGACGCCACATCGGCACGATAGAAGCGCTCGGTGAGCCGCGGCAGATGCTCCGCCGGAATGCCGGGACCATGATCGCGGATCGCCACGACGGCGTCGTCGCGCCGCCCCTCGCGAGCCTCGCGGTCGATCAGGATGTCGACCCGCTTGCCCTCCGCGCCGTACTTGATCGCGTTCTGCACGAGGTTCTCGAACAGCCGGATGAGCTCGTCCTGATCGCCGTTCACCGACAGCACGGGCATGGAACTGCGGATCTCCACCTCGACATCCTGCCCGCGCGCGTAGGGCCCGAGCGTGTCGCGCACATGCGCGAGCAACGGGACGAGATCGACGATCCCGACGGGCCGCACATGTTCGTTGAGCTCGACCCGCGACAGCGACAGGAGATCGTCGATGAGGCGCGACATGCGGCGGGCCTGCGCCAGCATGATCTCGAGGAACTTCTCGCGCGCCTGCACGTCGTTGCGCGCCGGGCCCTGGATCGTCTCGATGAAGCCGACCACCGAGGCCAGCGGCGTGCGCAACTCGTGGCTGGCATTGGCGACGAAATCGGCGCGCAGGCGCTCCAGCCGTCGCTCCTCCGTGAGGTCGCGCAGCGACAGGAGAACGAAGTCCGGACGGCTCCCGTCCCGCGCCTCGGAGGTCACCGCCACCGGGGCCGCCTCGACGCTGAACCAGCGGGCGACAGGCACGCGCTCGGCATAGTCGACGGTCTGCGGCAGGTTGCTTGCGAGCGCCCGGCGCACGGTCTCGATGACATCGGGAGCGCGGAGCGACAGCGTCAGGGGCTCGCCGCGCCGGAGGCCGGGCACGAGATCGGCCGCACGGCCGTTGAACGTCCGCACCGTGAGCTTGGGATCGAGCAGGATCGCCGGAACCGGCAGCGAGGCCATCAGACCCTCGACCGTCAGATCGGTCAGCCTCGCGGCGCGCCGGGCCAGCAATTCGCTGTCCAGCGGCGCCGCGGTCCGGGGCCGGCGGCGGACCACGAGGCCTGCAAGGGCGAGCGCCGCCCCCGCGCCGGCCGCATAGGGCCAGGGGAGCGACCCCGCCGTCATCAGCGCGATGGCCAGCACCGCACCGCAGGCATAGAGAAACCAGCGCCCGGCCCAGCCTTCGGTCCAGCTCTGCCGGATGTCATCGGCCATGCGCGCACCCCTCTTCCAGGCCCGGTCCCTGACACGTCGTCGAGACGGCTCTGTGACCGCGGGGATCAGTCACGACGAAACACGACGCTGGCGGCCCAGCCGGTGAACAGCGCCAGCATGGCGGCGGCCAGTCCGTAGAGGATGCCGTGATCGCGGGCTGCATTGGCGATGAAGGCCTCGAAGCCGGTCTTGGTGACCTCGAAATTGGTACTCTCGCGGGCCAGCACAACGCCGCCCGACATCAGGAAGATGTCGACGTCGAAGTTTCCGACCGGCGTGTTCGGCACCACCGGAATGTTGGCGCGGAACAGGTTCGGGGTGAGGAAGGTGACGCCCGTCGGGTTCTCCCGATAGAGGCCCTTGGCCCGGTTGATGCGCAGGAAGGCCTCGCGGAAGGCGGGGGTCGCGGAGGGATTGGTGCCGAGGCGCGGCGTGATCGCCGTGATCGCGTCGACGCCGATCTGCTGGCGGCTGCGCAGTTCGAGGTCGGCGAGTTCGGCCGCCGGCTTGTTCGCGAGCAGGGCATAGAAGCTCGGCACCTCGACGAACTCGCGCGCGTCGGTGTTCACCCAGATGCCGAAGAAACGGGTCTTCTGGCGGGTCACGACCATGGCCCGGGGTCCCCGCACGACGACGGCCAGATCATAGCCGCCGGCGCGCGAGATGGTCTGCGCATCGCGTTCGATCGCCCCGAACAGGACGATCTGCGAGCCGATGAAGCTGGAGGTGATCTGCAGCCGGTGCGTCGAGAGCGACGTGATCATCGTCTCGGCGAAGGCAGCCGGGGCGACGATCAGCAGCGCGAGGACGAGGATGATCCGCCTCATGCCCGCACCACCCATTCCATGATGGTGTTGGAGAACGGGTCGTCCGGTCGCGCCACCAGGTCGATGAAGAACCGCATGCCGACCGCGAGCACGACCAGACCGAGCAGCAGGCGCAATTCCTCCCCCTTCAGCGCCAGCGATGTGCGCGCGCCGAACTGCGCCCCGACGACGCCGCCGATCATCAGGAGCAGGGCCAGGACCACGTCGACGGTGGCGTTGGTGGCAGCGTGGAAGACCACCGCCATCAGCATGGTCACGAGCGTCTGCAGGCTCGACGTGCCGATGACCACCGCGGTCGAGACGCGCAGCAGGTAGATCAGCGCCGGCACCAGAAGGAAGCCCCCGCCGATGCCCATCATCGAGCCGAGGAAGCCGATGCCGAGGCCGATGGCGACCACCGGAATGGCGGAGACGGTGATGCGGGACTTCGGAAAATGCATGACGAAGGGAAGCCCGGAGGCGATCCGCCGGTCGCGCGCGGGGAGAAGCTTCGGCGGTTCACCGGATCGCGCGCGGGCGATGGCGCGGCTGCTCTCCACCACCATCAGCAGGCCGATGCCGCTGAGCAGCGTCACGTACGACAGGGCGATGAAGAGATCGAGCTGGCCCTCCCGCCGGAGCAGGGAGAAGGCGGCGACGCCGCCGGCGGTTCCGACGCCGCTGCCGATCAACAGAACCCCGACGAGCTTGGCGTCGACCGCGTTCTTGCGCCAGTAGCTGAGCGTCCCCGACAGCGACGACGCCGCGATCTGGCCGGAGACGGAGGCGACGGCGATGGCAGGGGGAATGCCGATGAAGATCAGCAAGGGCGTCAGCAGGAATCCGCCACCGACCCCGAACATCCCGGAGATGAAGCCGATCGCGAGCCCCATGCCCAGAATGAGGAGCATGTTGACGGGCAATTCGGCGATCGGGAGGTAAAGCTGCACGGAGATCCCCGGTCAGGGTGTGCAACCATCGAAGGCCGGAAAAACTCCGTCGCGTCAAGGCCTTTGCCGGAAAATCCGTACCCCTTCCGCGCGGGGCTAGTATGAGCGCGGCATTCCCAGCACATGCTCGCCGACATAGGCGAGGATGAGGTTCGTGGAGATCGGCGCCACCTGATAAAGCCGCGTCTCCCGGAACTTGCGCTCGACGTCGTAGTCGGCGGCAAAGCCGAAGCCGCCATGGGTCTGGATGCAGGCGTTCGCCGCCTCGAACGAGGCGTCGGCGGCGAGAAGCTTGGCCATGTTGGCCTCGGCGCCGAACTCGTCGCCCGCATCGCAGAGCGCCGCCGCCTGGAAGCGCATGAGATCCGCGGCCCGGATGTTCACATAGGCCCGGGCGATGGGGAACTGGATGCCCTGGTTCTTCGCGATCGGCCGGTCGAACACGATCCGCTCGCTGCCGTACTTCTTCGCGCGGTCGATGAACCAGTAGCCGTCGCCGATGCATTCCGCCGCAATCAGCGTGCGCTCGGCATTGAGCCCCGACAGGATCGTCTTGAAGCCCTTGCCCTCCTGCCCGATCAGGTTCTCGGCCGGGATCTCCAGATCGTCGAAGAAGACCTCGTTGGTCTCGTGGTTGACCATGTTGCGGATCGGCCGGACGGTCATGCCATTGCCGATCGCCTCGCGCAGGTCGACGAGGAAGACCGACAGGCCGTCGGACTTCTTCGCTACCTGGTCGAGCGGCGTGGTGCGGGCCAGCAGCACCATCAGGTCGGAATGCTGGACACGGCTCGTCCACACCTTCTGACCGTTGACGACATAGCGGTCGCCCGTCCTCACCGCCGTCGTCTTCAGCCTGGTGGTGTCGGTGCCGGTGGTCGGCTCGGTCACCGCCATGGTCTGGAGCCTGAGTTCGCCCGCCGCGATCTTGGGCAGATAGCGCGCCTTCTGCTCATCGGAGCCGCCACGCAGGATGGTGCCCATGTTGTACATCTGGCCGTGGACGGCACCGGAATTGCCCCCCGAGCGGTTGATCTCCTCCATGATGATGGAGGCCTCCGTCAGTCCGAGGCCCGAGCCGCCATATTCGGTGGGAATCAGCGCCGCCAGCCAGCCGGCCCTGGTGAGTTCTTCCGTAAAGGCCTCCGGATAGCCCCGTTCCTCGTCGACGCGGCGCCAGTAGGCGTCGTCGTAGCGGCCGCACAGATCGCGGACGGCCTCGCGCAGGTCGGAATGGTCGTGGGCGGTCGGGATCGTCAGCGGCATGTCGGTTCTCCAGCGATGCACGTTATGGGTCGCTTCGCCATGGCTGGAAAGTCCGTCGCTCGAAGGGCGGCGGCGCAATGTTTGCTTGGCCGGGTGGCGCCTCGTGCGACGGCGCCTTTGACCCGCCGCGTTTCACCCTTTACCCATCGTAGCCATGGCCATTCTCGCAAAGCTGCACCACGTCACGCGCTATCTCTACGATCGCCCGGTCACCCTCGGCCCGCAGGTGATCCGGCTGCGGCCGGCGCCCCACAGTCGCACGGCGATCCAGAGCTATTCCCTGAAGGTGGTTCCCGAGCAGCATTTCGTGAACTGGCAGCAGGACCCGCACGGCAACTGGCTGGCCCGGTTCGTCTTTCCGGAGAAGTCGACGGAGTTCTCGATCACCGTCGACCTCATCGCCGACATGGCGGTGGTCAACCCCTTCGACTTCTTCATCGAGAGCTATGCCGACAGCTATCCCTTCGCCTATGCACCCGCCCTGGCCGAGGAGCTTGCGCCCTATCTGATCACCGAGGCGGCCGGCGAGCCCTTCGAGCGCTATCTGGCGGCGGTTCCCCGCGGCCCGACCCAGACGATCGACTTCCTCGTCGCCCTGAACCAGCGCCTGCAGCAGGAGATCCGCTACATCGTCCGCATGGAGCCCGGCGTGCAGACGCCGGACGAGACGCTGGAGAACGCCTCCGGATCGTGTCGCGATTCGGCCTGGCTGCTGGTCCAGATCGCGCGGCGCCTCGGCCTCGCTGCCCGTTTCGTCTCCGGCTACCTCATCCAGCTGAAGCCGGACCTCAAGGCTCTCGACGGACCCGCCGGCACCGACAAGGACTTCACCGACCTGCACGCCTGGACCGAGATCTACATTCCCGGCGCCGGCTGGATCGGTCTCGACCCGACCTCCGGCCTGCTCTGCGGCGAGGGACATATTCCCCTGGCCGCGACGCCGCACTACCGCTCGGCCGCCCCCATTTCGGGCGCCGTCGATCCGGCGGAGGTGAGCTTCGCCTTCGACATGCGCGTCGACCGCGTCGATGAGCGGCCGCGCGTCACCGCGCCCTTCTCCGACGAGGCCTGGCAGCGGCTCGACGCCCTTGGCGACAAGGTCGATGCCGACCTCTCAGCCGGCGACGTGCGCCTCACCATGGGAGGCGAGCCGACCTTCATCTCCATCGACGACTATGAGGGCGAGGAGTGGAACACGGGGGCTGTCGGCCCCACCAAGCGGGCCCGCGCCGACGAACTCATCCGCCGCCTGCGCGACAGCTTCGCGCCCGGTGGCTTCCTGCACTACGGCCAGGGCAAATGGTATCCGGGCGAGAGCCTGCCGCGCTGGACCTTCGCGCTCTACTGGCGCCGCGACGGCAAGCCGATCTGGAAGGACGAGACCCTCATCGCCCGCGAGGAGGCGCCGGTCCCGGCGACCATCGACGGCGCAGGGGCGCTCGCCTCCGGCATCGCCGAGAAGCTCGGGCTCGATGGAGACGCCGCCCTGCCGGCCTATGAGGACCCGGCGCACTGGGGGATCAAGGAGGCCGAGCTTCCGGTCAATGTCGACGCGCTCGATTCCAAGCTCGAGGACGCCGAGGCCCGCGCCCGCATCGCCCGCGTCTTCGAGCGCGGCCTGACACACCCTTCCGGCTTCGTCCTGCCGATCCAGCGCTGGAACGCCGCTCCGGCGAAATCCAACTGGATGACGGAGAAATGGAAGCTGAAGCGCGAGAAGCTCTTCCTCGTTCCCGGCGACAGCCCCGTCGGCTACCGCCTGCCGCTGGGCTCCCTGCCCTATGTGCCGCCGGCCTCCTATCCCTATGTCGTCGCCGCCGATCCCTGGACGGTGCCCACCGACCTGCCCGATCCGCAGGATATCGAGGGGCGGATCACCCAGCGCGTCTCGGTCGAGCGCGAGCGGGACGCGGAGCGCACCGAGCAGGTCGAGCAGGTCCTGACCGAAGACAATTCGGTGCGCACGGCGCTGGCCGTGGAGCCGCGCGACGGCAAGCTCTGCGTCTTCATGCCGCCGACCGAGCGGCTGGAGGACTATCTGGAACTGCTCGCTGCGACCGAGGCCACTGCCAGGGAGCTGGGGCTGACCGTCCATGTCGAGGGCTATGCGCCGCCGACCGACCCGCGCCTCAACGTCATCAAGGTGACGCCCGACCCCGGCGTGATCGAGGTCAACGTCCATCCGGCCGCCTCCTGGCGCGAATGCGTCGCGATCACGCAAGGTCTCTACGAGGAAGCGCGCCTCGCCCGTCTCGGCACCGAAAAGTTCATGGTCGACGGCCGCCATGTCGGCACTGGCGGCGGCAACCATGTCGTGGTCGGCGGCGCGAGGCCCGCCGACAGCCCCTTCCTGCGGCGCCCGGACCTCCTGAAGAGCCTCGTGCTCTATTGGCAGCGCCACCCCTCGCTCTCCTACCTCTTCTCCGGACTGTTCATCGGCCCAACCAGCCAGGCGCCGCGCGTCGACGAGGCGCGGCACGACGGGCTG
The DNA here is from genome assembly GCF_053471285.1 of Phreatobacter aquiterrae. Classification (NCBI taxonomy): domain Bacteria; kingdom Pseudomonadati; phylum Pseudomonadota; class Alphaproteobacteria; order Hyphomicrobiales; family Phreatobacteraceae; genus Phreatobacter; species Phreatobacter aquiterrae. The sequence goes on from NZ_JBJPHW010000012.1 coordinate 29,998, forward strand.
TATGAGCTGGAGATCGCCATGGCCATGGTGCCGAAGCCCGGCGCGGGCGTGGCCCCCGCCCCCTGGCTCGTGGACCGGCTGTTCCGCAACCTGCTGGTCGATTCCTCCGGCAATACGCACCGCACGGAATTGTGCATCGACAAGCTGTTCTCGCCGGACAGTCCCTCGGGCCGCCTCGGCCTCGTCGAGTTCCGCGGCTTCGAGATGCCGCCGGACGCGCGCATGAGCCTCGCCCAGCAGTTGCTCATCCGCGCCCTCATCGCGACGTTCTGGCGCACACCGCTGGACGGGCCGCTGGTGCGTTGGGGCACGGCCCTGCACGACCGCTTCATGCTGCCGCATTTCGTCTGGGAGGATTTTCTCGGCGTTCTCGGCGACCTCGGCCGGGCCGGCTATGCCTTCGATCCCGCCTGGTTCGAGGCGCAGTTCGAGTTCCGCTTCCCGCTGGCCGGCCAGGTCGATCATGCCGGCGTCCGGATGGAGATCCGGCAGGCGCTGGAACCCTGGCATGTGCTCGGGGAGGAAGGCGCCATCGGCGGCACCGTGCGCTTCGTCGATTCCTCGGTGGAGCGGCTTCAGGTCCGGCTCATGGGTCTCCAGCCCGAGCGCCACACCGTCACCTGCAACGGCCGTCCCGTGCCGCTGACCGCGACGGGACGCAGCGGCGAGTTCGTCGGCGGCGTCCGGTTCAAGGCCTGGCAGCCCCCGTCCGGACTGCACCCGACCATTCCGGTCCAGGCGCCGCTGACCTTCGATCTCGTCGACAGCTGGAGCCGGCGGTCGATGGGCGGCTGCGTCTATCACGTCGCCCATCCCGGCGGGCGCAGCTACGATACCTTCCCGGTCAATGCCTATGAGGCCGAAGCGCGGCGGCGCGCCCGCTTCCAGGATCACGGCCACACGCCCGGCCTCATCGACCCGCCCCGCGCAGAACATTCCGGAGAATTCCCCGCAACCCTCGACCTGCGGCGCCCACCGGTGCATTGAAGGTCCCATGACTCACCGGGGACAACGATCCATCGACAACCGCGCCGAGCGGATGCTGGCGATGCTGGGCCGGTACGAGCCGGTGCCCGGCCTCTATGACGAGATCCTCGACGAGCGCGGCGAGGTCCGCCCGCACTGGCGTCCCTTCCTCGCCACTCTGGCCGATCTCGGCCCGCGCGAACTCGAGAAGCGTTTTTCCGGCGCCGACCGCTACCTCCGCGATTCCGGCGTCTATTATCGCGTCTATGACGACACGCAGAACCGCGAGAAGACCTGGCCCCTCGCCCATGTGCCTCTGGTCATCGCGCCTGACGAGTGGCGCGCCCTGTCGGAAGGCCTGCGCGAAAGGGCGGAACTGCTCGAATGGGTCCTGAAGGACCTGTTCGGACCGGGAGACCTGGTGCGTGACGGACTGCTTCCCGGCGCGGCGATCGCCGGCGCACAGGACTACCTGCGCCCGATGGTGGGCGCCAAGCCCAAAGGCGGCAACCATCTCCTCTACTATGCCGTCGATGTCGGTCGCGGGCCCGACGGGCGCTGGTGGGTGCTCGGCGACCGCGCCCAGGCCCCGTCCGGTGCCGGCTATGCCTTGCAGAACCGCCTCGCCATGGCGCGCTCGCTCCCGGAGATCTACCGCTCGCTCCCCGTCGAGCGGCTCGCCGGCTTCTTCCAGGACCTCCGCTCCGAATTCTCGGCCCATGCGGGTGCGACCGACTCGCGCGTCGCGGTTCTGACGCCGGGGCCTCTCAACGAGACCTATTTCGAGCATGCCTTCCTCGCCCGCTATCTCGGCTTCCTGCTGGCCGAGGGCGCCGACCTGACGGTGCGCGACGACACGCTCTACGTCCGCACGGTGTCGGGCCTGAAGAAGCTCGAGATGGTCTGGCGGCGGCTGGATGCGGATTTCGCCGATCCGCTCGAACTCAATCCCCGCTCGCGGCTCGGCGTCGCCGGCCTCGTCCACGCGATCCGCGCCGGCAAGGTGACGCTCGCCAATGCCCTCGGCTCCGGCGTCGTCGAATCCCGCTCGCTCCTCGCCTTCCTGCCGACCATCGCCCAGGCGCGGAACGGCCGGGATCTCGCCATCCCCCACGTCGCCACCTGGTGGTGCGGCCAGCCGATCGAGCGCGGGGCGGTCATTGCCGACCTCGAATCCTTCGTCATCGCCCCGGCCTTCAGCCAGTCCATCCCCGGCCTGCTGCCGGAGGGAGCTGTGCTCGCCTCCAGCCTGTCCGCCGAGGCGCGGCTCAGGCTGTCGGAGGAAATCCGCGTCCGGGGCTCGGACTTCGTCGCCCAGGAGGTGGTGCAGCTCTCCACCATGCCGGTGTGGCGCGACGGCTATCTCGAACCCCGGCCGTTCATTCTGCGCTTGTTCCTCGCCAAGATCGGCGACCACTGGGAGGTCATGCCCGGCGGGCTCTGCCGCATCGGCGACCGGATCGACGCCCGCGCCGTCACCATGCAGCGCGACGGCAGTTCGGCCGATGTCTGCGTCCTCTCCGACGGCCCCGTCGAGGAGACGACCCTCCTGCCGACGCCGGACAAGATCGAGCTCCGGCGGGCGACGGCCTCGCTGCCGAGCCGGGCCGCGGACAACCTGTTCTGGCTCGCCCGCTACATGGAGCGCGCCGAACAGACCCTTCGCCTGCTGCGGGCTCTCGGCGACCAGGTCGGCAGCGGCGAGGCCATGAGCGCCGAGGTCGTCAAGCGGCTGGTGGAACTGCTCACCGCCTGGGAGGCGTTGCCCAAGGAGCGCAGCATCGGCGATCCCCAGGCCATTGCCGGCATTGCCCTGCACGGGCCATCGTCCGGCGGGCTCCTGTCGCTGTCGCGATCGGCCCTCAATGCGGCCTCGGTCATCCGCGACCGGTTCTCGCCGGATGCCTGGAAGACGATCAACGACATGGTTCACCTCGCGGACAGGGGCAACAAGCCGGAGGTCGGCGCCTTCGACCGCATCGAAGCCGGGCTCAGGCTCGCGGCCGTGTTCTCCGGCCTGACCCAGGAGAACATGAACCAGCTCATCGGCTGGCGCTTCATGAAGATCGGCAAGCGGATCGAGCGGGCGCTCGCCGTCTGCCGCTTCGCCCGCACCTTCGCCGACGCCAAGGCGGGAACGGCCGGGTTCGACCTGCTGCTAGGCCTCGCCGACAGCCAGATCACCTACCGCCGCCGCTACGTCATGATCGCCGCGCGCGCGCCCGTCCTCGACCTCGTCATTCTCGACCCGAACAATCCGCGCTCGGTCGCCTTCCAGGTCGAGCGCCTCGCCGACCATCTCGCCCACCTGCCGGATCATGTCGCCGACGGCCGTCTCAACGTTCCGGAAAAGCTGATCGCACGCGCGCGGGTCGATCTGCAGACCGCCGATGCGCATTCGCTCGACGCGCGCCACATCCTCGCCATCGAACAGCGGCTCTCGGCCGTCTCCGACGAGATTTCCGAACGCTATTTCACGCATCGCGACGGCGCACGGCCCCTCGGCGCCGCCGCAAATGAGCTGTTCTGATGATCTACGACGTCCGCCAGGTGACCGACTACCATTACGCCCGGCCCGTGGTGTTCGCTCAGCACGTGCTGCGCATCGTGCCGGTGGACCGTCCGGGACAGAGCGTCGAATCGTGCCGCCTTGCCATCTCGCCGGAACCGTCCGGGCGGCGCGACGACATCGACTTCTTCGGCAACAACCGCATCTTCCTCGACCTCGACCGGCCGCATCGCGAACTCAAGATCGAGATGAGCGCCCGCATCACCGTCGAAGGCCGCAGCCGCCCCCTGCCCGGCATGGACCCGCCCTGGGAGCGCGTCCGCGAGACCGCCTTCGCCAGCGCCGACATGTCGCCGCACTCGCCCGTCCACGCCCTCTTCCCCTCGACCTATGTTCCGCGTGACCCGGCGATCCGCGCCTATGCCAGCGCGTCCTTTCCGCCCGGCCGCCCGATCATCGAGGCGGCGCTCGACCTCGCCCGCCGCATCCAGGCCGATTTCGACTATGCCCCCGGCGAGACCGACACCTCCACGCCTGCCGCGAAGGCCTTCGCCATGCGCAAGGGCGTCTGCCAGGACTTCACCCACATCATGATCTCCGGCCTGCGCGGGCTCGGCCTGCCGGCGGCCTATGTCTCCGGCTTCCTGCGCACCATCCCGCCGGCCGGCAAGGAGCGCCTCGAGGGCGCCGACGCGACCCATGCCTGGGTTTCCGTGTGGTGCGGCGCGGCGCTCGGCTGGTGGGGGTTCGACCCGACCAACGGTCTCATCGTCGGCGAGGACCACATCGTTCTCGCCATCGGCCGCGACTTCGTCGACGTCGCGCCGAACGGCGGCGTCGTCATCGCCTCCGGCGACCACGACATCGCGGTGGCGGTCGACGTCAAGCCGCTGGGCGCGTGAGCCGCGCCATCTCTCCGCGCGATGACCGGCCGCGCCACTGATACTGGCGTTAGCGAATTGTTTTCATTGTTTTTTCTCGAATGGTTTAATCATCGAAACTAGACTTCATCGCAGGAAAGGGTGCGCCCATGTCCCTGCATCTCTCGACGGGACCCGCCGACATCCAGCGGTCCGACATTGCGAGCCCGCCGCTCGCTCCCGGCGACGCGCCGCTGGCGCCGAGGCACAGCGAGCTTCTGTCGCGGCTCGGCATCCACTCCTGGTCGATCGATCTGAAGAGCGAACGGGTGAGATGGGAGACGGTCGATCCGAACGGCCGCGTCGTCGCGATCACCGGCACGCTTTCCGCCCTCTTGGGACAGGCCGGCGACGCCGACGCCGCCAAGTTTCGCACCCACATCAAGACGGCCATCGATACCGGGGCCGCCGGCCCCGACATCTTCTCCTTCGACGACCGGGACCATGCGAACAGCCAGATCGAGTCGGTCTGCGTTCTCCGATGGATCAGCGGGCGACCGATCCTCGCGGGCTTGTATCGCGATACAGAGAGGGAACATCAACAGGAAGACCAGATCGGCCATCTCGTCGCCAACCTTGACGCGTTCCTGATGCACTCGCCCAGTTGCACGCTGGTGCTGGCCCGCGACGGAACAGTCTTCAACTGCAATCCGGCCTTCCTGAAGTTCGGGCAGGTCACCGAGCGGCGCCAGGTCGTCCGCCGCAATGTCTATGACCTGGCCGAGCTGATCTCGCCGAAACTGGTCAGCATCGTGCGCGGCGCGCTCGCCTCGGCCGAGACCCTGCATGGGCATTCCGTGGTGGCCTTCCGCCACGGCCAGATGCGCGACGTCCACTGGCGCTGCTTCAGCCTCGAGGGCCGTACGCCGGACGCCGTGACGCGCGTCTTCGCCTTCGACCTGCGCCGGCCCGACGTCGACGACCTCGTCGAATAGGGTCGGCGCGGTCGCGGCATCATGGCGCTATGGCGGTGACGCCAGCTGATGCTGGGCTTGAGCGAAGGCTGCGCCTTCAGGAGAACTTCCAGCCGACGAAGATCGCCAGCGCCGCCGGGATGCCGAACACGACGAGCAGGATGGGCGTCTCGACCGCCACGGAATAACCCGCCCGGGTGACACCCACCCACATGTTGACCAGCGAGGCCAGCAGCCACAGCGGAAGCACGATCTTCGGGATCATCCAGCCGTCGGCCCCGAACATGCGGACGGCAAGTGTCGTGACGGCCAGGAGAACCAGGCCGGCTCCGATCACGATCACAGTGTGCATGCCGTCCTCCGTCGATATCCGTGCATGAGCGTGGCCCGGACCGGGCCGCGAGATCAACAGCGACGTCACGCCGTCGGGTGGTAGAGCCGTCCGATATCGAACCGCGCCATGTCGTCGAGCAGCTTGACGAATTCGCCCGCCTGGAAGGCGGCTGTCGCCCGCCCCTTCTCGGCCGTCGCCAGCGAGGCGTCGCCTGCGGCACCGTCTGGATGGATGTCCTGCGCCATCCAGCCGAAGGCATGATTCACGGTGGGGCGCAGATAGGTGAACTCCGTCTCCATCGACACCATGACCGGCTCGAACAGCTTCGCCTCCGACATGTCGACGAGGTCTGGCCGGAAATGCAGCATCAGCGAGGTCTCCACGTCGCCGCCGTGGATGCCGTGCTTGATGTCGAGGTCGCCGTAGAGGCCGGGCGGGCGGCCGAAGGCGGTCCAGCTCGTCACCACGGCGAGTTGGCGGAAGCGGATGCGCAGTTCGCGCGCCACCACGCGCATCGGGTCGAGATTGCCGCCATGCGAGGTCAGCAGCGCGATCTTGTCGATGCCGGCGCGCTTCACGCTCTCGCCAATCTCGACCCAGCCCCGGAGGACGGTCTCCGCAGAGAGGGTCAGCGTGCCCCTGGAATGCAGATGTTCGTTCGACTTGGCGACCGCCTCGATGGGCAGGAACAGCGCCGTCACGTCCGGCCCGACGAGGGGAAAGGCCGTGTCGATCATGCCCTGCATGATGGAGGTGTCGGTGGAGACCGGCAGATGCGGGCCGTGCTGCTCGATGGCCGCCAGCGGCAGGACCGCGATAGTGGTCGCCGGATCGAGCCGGTCGAAGTCCGTTGTCTTCAGGTCGCCCCAATAGCGCGCCGGCATGGGAGGTCTCCGCAAAGGTCATGTCACGGCTGTTGGCAAGCCGCCTTCCCGCGCGCAATGTGCGCGCCGCACAAGGGCCGAGCAATGCACCGGTCCGGACTTTCCAGCAAGCGGAGCATTCGATGACCTACGACCTGATCCTGCGCGGCGGGCGCGTGATCGACCCCTCGCAGAAGATCGACGGGGTGCGTGACGTCGCTTTCACCGGGGGCAAGGTCGCGGCCGTCGGCAAGGACCTGAAACCCGGCCCGAAGACCGAGATCCGCGACGTGTCCGGCTACATCGTCACGCCCGGGCTCATCGACCTGCACACCCACGTCTACTGGGGCGGCACCTCGCTCGGCATCGACGCCGAGGAGTTCTGCCGCACCTCCGGCGTCACCACCGCCATCGACACCGGTTCGGCCGGCCCCGGCAACTGGATGGGCTTCCGCAAGCACGTCATCGAGAAGAGCCAGGTCCGCATCCTCGCCTATCTCCATGTCAGCCATGCCGGCATCTACGGCTTCGACAAGCGGGTCATGGTCGGCGAGAGCCGCGAGATCATGCATCTCAATCCGGTCGACTGCGTCAAGGTGGCGGACGAGAACCGCGACCTCATCGTCGGCATCAAGGTGCGCGTCGGCCTGCATGCCTCCGGCATGAACGGCGAGGCCGCCCTCGACATGGCCCTGCAGGTGGCGAACGAGGTCGGCATGCCGCTGATGGCCCATATCGACCATCCGCCGCCGTCCTACGAGCATGTCATCGGCCGGCTGCGCCCGGGCGACGTCCTCACCCACGCCTTCCGCCCCTTCCCCAATGCGCCGGTCACCGCCCAGGGCGCGGTGAAGCCCGAGGTCGTCGCTGCCCGCAAGAAGGGCGTCATCTTCGACATCGGCCACGGCAAGGGCTCGTTCGCGTTCAAGACGACGCGCAACATGCTGGCGAACGGCTTCGAGCCCGACGTCATCTCCTCCGACGTCCACACGCTCTGCATCGAGGGGCCGGCCTTCGACCAGGTGACCACCCTGTCGAAGTTCCTCTGCCTCGGCATGCCGCTCGACCGCGTCATCGCGGCATCGACGGTCAATGCCGCCATGGCGCTGAAGCGGCCCGAACTGGGCAGCCTGAAGCCCGGATCGGCGGGCGATGCCACCATCCTCTCCATCAGGGAGGGCAAGTTCGACTATGTCGACGTGGTCGGCGAGCACCTGATCGGCGACAAGAAGATCGTCTCCGAGGGCACTGTCGTCGCCGGCAAATGGTGGCACCCGAAGCGCTCGAACAAGTTCCGCAAGCTCGCGGTGGCCTGACGGCCATCGACCGGATGCGAATCGAAAAGCCCGGCTGCAAGGCCGGGCTTTTCTCGTTCGGGAAGCGACCTTGCCGAAGGCGGGGTCGTCAGGCCGCGCGGATGCGGCCGAGGAAGGCGGCCACTGCTCCGTCCAGCTTCACCGATCCATCCTGGAGTTCGCGGGCCGCCTGCGTCATGGCGGTCGCGGCCTCGTCCGTCTCGGCGGCGGCGCGGGTGACGCGGTCGATGTCGCTCTCCACCGTCCGCGTGCCCTGGGCCGCGTCCGAGACGGAGCCGGCAATGCCGTTGGTGACGGCCGACTGCTCCTCGACCGCCGCCATGATCGAGAACGACACCGAATTGATCTCGCCGATCGTCTTGTTGATCGCCTCGATCGCCGCTACCGCGTCGCCGGTGACGGACTGGACCGCGCCGATCTGGGCGGCGATCTCTTCCGTAGCCTTGGATGTCTGGGCGGCGAGGCTCTTCACCTCGGTCGCGACGACAGCGAAGCCCTTGCCCGCCTCGCCGGCGCGGGCCGCCTCGATGGTCGCGTTGAGGGCGAGGAGATTGGTCTGCGCGGCGATGGCGTTGATCAGGTTGACCACGTCGCCGATCTTCTGGGTCGAGGTGACGAGCGTGCCGACGATCTCGCCGGTGCGCGTCGCCTGATCCACCGCGGAAGCTGCGATCTGCTGGGCCTGCGCCGTCCGGCTGGAGATCTCGCCGATCGATGAGGCGAGTTCCTGCGCCGAGGTGGCGGCGCTTTCCACGCTCTGCGTCGCGCTGGCCGAGGTCGCGGCCACGGTCTGGCCGAGGTCGGTGACGTTGCGGGCGACGTCGCCGACGCGGGAGGCATTGCCGACGATGGCGTCGGCGGACTTGGTGACCGTCGCGACCACTGCCTGGACGGTGCCGGAGAATTCATCGGCGAGCGCCGCCATCTCGCGGCTGCGCTGCTCGCGCATCCCGGCTTCGCGCTCCGCCTCGGTCATCTTCAGGCGCTCGACCTCGCGGACATTGTCGCGGAAGACGAGCACGGAGCGCGCCAGGCCGCCGATTTCATCCTTGCGCTCGGTATCGCTGACCTCGACGTCCGTGCGCCCTTCGGCGACGGCGTCCACGGCGCCGGTAAGGCGGCCGAGCGGACGCGTCACGCCCGACAGGATGGTCCAGAAGGCCATCAGGCCGGCGAGCAGAGCCAGACCGACCGTTGCGCCGATCAGCCAGGAGAGACTGCCCTTCATCTCCTCGATCCGGACCGCCAGAGCCTCCACCCGCCGCGCATTGGCGGCTGCGAAGGCCGACATCTCGGCGTTCAGCTTCTGGCGCGTGGTGCGATTGGATTCGTTGTCGCCGATCACCCGCGCCGCCTCGTTGCCCTGCGCGCGCCCGGCCGCGGAAAGGTCGTTGCGCAGCTTGATGAAGGCCTCGGCCTGCTCCAGCAGGCGATCGCGAACCGCGACGTCCTCAGGGCGGGCAAGACCGGCCCACTCCGTCACCACGGTGCGCAGCTTGGCGAGTTCCTTGTCCTGATTGGCGGCGAAGCGCTCCAGAGCGGGCTTCTGCGCCGACATGTAGATGCCGCGCGACTCCATGACGACCGCATAGATGAGGCCGTTCGCCTGCTCGGCGAGTTGCGTCACGCGGGCGTTGCGCTGATTCTCCTCGATGGCCAACTGATACCGCTGGAATCCGTAGGCAGCCACGGCCCCCACCACCAGCGAAGCGGCCGTGAGGCCACCGACGATCGAAAAGAGCCTCGTCTTGATCTTCAATGGATGTCTCCGAGTTTCCGTTCAACAGCAACTTCTCGTGAAAAAGTTTGGATTCCTTTAATCACGACCGGTCCCTGTTCTTGCCGGCTTGCCCGTGGCCGGGATCCCGGGCGAGCTTGCGCCCCTGCGCGCGGGTCACGATGATGGCCGCGAAAGGTTCGCAGTCCCCATGACCCATACGCCGTCCCTCGCCAGGGCCCCGATCGACCTCCCTGCACTCTCGCTGCTCCTCGGCGACATCCCGACCGAACGCGAACCGGTGATCGTTCGCCGCCGCTCGCGCGATTTCTTTTGGTACTCGCCCATCCTCGCCGAGCAGCTGAAGAGTGTTTCCGCCGACATCATCGTCAGGCCGCGCGACGAAGCCGACGTGGTCAGGACGGCCGCGGCCTGCGCGAAGCTCAGGATCCCCATCACCGTGCGCGCCGGCGGCACCGGCAACTACGGGCAGGCCATGCCGCTCGCCGGCGGTGTCCTCCTCGACATGACCGAGATGACCGGCGTCCTCTGGCAGAAGCCGGGATCGGTGCGCGTCAGGGCCGGCACCAATATCCTGGCCCTCGACCAGGAGACGCGGCCGAACGGCTACGAACTGCGCATGCACCCCTCGACCAAGCGCACGGCGACCATCGGCGGCTTCGTCGCCGGCGGATCGGGCGGCGTCGGATCGGTCGCCTATGGCGGCTTGCGCGAGCCCGGCAACATCCTCGCCGCGCGGATCGTCACCGTGGAGGAAGAGCCCCGCATCCTCGAACTGAGGCAGGACGCGGCGCAGAAGGTGAACCGGGCCTACGGCACCACCGGCATCATCACGGAACTCGAGATGCCGACGGCCCCCGCCTGGACGTGGATCGACGTCATCGCGGCTTTCGGCACCTTCCAGGAGGCCTTCGAGGCCGGCAAGGCGGTCGCCCATGCCGATGGCGTCGTGAAGAAGCTGGTGACGCCCATCGCCTGGCCGATCCCCGGCCATTTCTCGGCCCTCAAGGAGGTCTGTCCGGACGGCAAGGCCATCCTCATCTGCATGATTGCCGAGCCTTTCATGGAGAGCTTCGAGGCGATCCTCGGCGGGCGCGGCACCATCACCTACCGCGAGCCGTCGCGGGAGGGGCCGACGGAGACCCCGCTCTACGAATATGCCTGGAACCACACGACGCTGCAGTGGCTGAAGACCGACCGCTCCGTCACCTACCTGCAGCTCCTCTATCCTCACGACCGGCTCGACGAGAGTGTCCACCGGATGGCGGCCCTGTTCGACGGCGAAGTGCTGCCGCATCTCGAGTTCATCCGCTTCGGCGGCAAGCTGACATGCTCAGCGCTGCCAGTCGTCCGCTACACGACGCCGGAGCGGCTTTTCGAGATCATCCGCCTGCACGAGGAGCATGGGGTCATGGTCGCCAATCCGCATGTGTTCGGCCTGGAGGGCGGCTCGCGCCACAAACGCGCGGAGGCCGACCAACTCGGCTTCAAGGCGGAGGTGGACCCCATGGGCCTTCTCAATCCCGGCAAGATGGAGAGCTACGTCCCCGTTCGCTGAGGCGAGAGGCACGGGACTTGCCCGTCGCAGTCGCCCTTCCTTCAGCAGGCCCACCCCATGCGCGTTCTCTACCTCTACTGCCACCCCCTCCCCGAGAGCTTCCATGCCGCGATCCGCACAGAGGCCCTCGCCGCCCTGAGCGCGGCCGGCCACGAGGTCGACCTGCTCGACCTCTACGCGGAGGGGTTCGATCCCGTGCTGTCGGAGGACGGGCGGCGGCGCTATCACGACGAGAGCGTCAACCAGCAGGGGCTTGAGCCGTTCATCGCCCGCATCCGGGCAGCCGAGGCTCTGGTGGTGCAGTTCCCGACCTGGAGCTTCGGCCCGCCGGCCATGCTGAAAGGCTTCTTCGACCGCATGTTCATGCCCGGCGTCGGCTTCGACATTTCCGACCCCGCCGCGGTGAAGCCCCTCCTCGGCCACATCCGCTCCATCACCGGCATCGTCACCTATGGCCGGCCGTTCTGGTATGCGTTCTATATGGGCGATCCGCCGAAGAAGATCGTCACGCGCTACCTGTGGTGGTTCACCGGCTGGAAGGCGCGTCGCCGCTACCTCGCGCTCTATCACCTCAACGTTGCCAGCGCGGAGAAGCGCGCCGGCTTCATCGCGAAGGTGAAGGCGGCGATGGCGGGGGTGTAGCCTCAATTCTCCCGCTTCAGCGCGCTCTCGTGCCAGCGGCGCAGCAGCAGGTGAGAGACCCAACTGATCGTCAGGAAGATGGCGATGCCCGACATGGAGATCATGATCAGCGCCGCGAACATGCGCGGGATCTTGAGCTGGTAGCCGGCTTCAAGGATGCGATAGGCGAGCCCCGAGGCCGAGCCGCCCGATCCCGCCACGAACTCCGCCACCACCGCGCCGATGAGCGCGAGGCCGCCGGAGATCTTCAGGCCGCCGAGAAAATAGGGCAGCGCCGCCGGCAGGCGCAGGAAGCGCAGCGTCTGCCAGCGCGAGGCCCCGTAGAGCTCGAACAGGTTGCGCAGGTTGTGGTCGGCCGAGTTCAGCCCGAGGATCGTGTTGGAGAGGATCGGGAAGAAGGCGACGATCCAGGCGCAGATCAGCAGCGACAGGTTGATGTCGCCGACCCAGATGATGATCAGCGGCGCGATCGAGACGACCGGCGTCACCTGCAGGATCACCGCGTAGGGAAAGAGTGACTTCTCCAGCCATTTCGACTGGGTGAACAGCACCGCGAGGCCGACGCCGAGCGACACCGCGGCGATGAGAGCGGCGGCGGTGATGCGCAGCGTTACCCAGAGCGAGGCGGAGAGCGTGGCCCAGTCGGCGACCAGGGTCTTGGCGATCAGCCAGGGGCCCGGCAGGATGAACGAGGGGATCTCGCGCCACCAGACGATGAACTCCCAGGCCCCCAGCGCGATGACGCCGATGGCGAGCGGCGCGAGGATGCCGGGCCAGGCCTCGGTGGAGATGCCGAGAACCTTCCGATCCTCGCGGAAGATCGGGCGGGCCTCGGCATCGGTGCCGTCATGGGGAACGGAGCCCGGAGGAAGCGTCGCGTCGGTCATGCGGAGATCGCCTCCTTCAGCTTCTCGGATGCGATCCGGCACCAGTGGGCGTAGTCCGCCGAGGTGCGGAACAGGTCATCGCGCGGATAGGGCGCCTCCACCCTGAGGTCCGCCATCACCCGGCCCGGACGCGCTGCCATCACGACGATGCGCTGTGAGAGATAGACGCTCTCGAACACCGAATGGGTGACGAAGACGGCGGTGAAGCGGTTCGTCTCCCACAGGCGCAGGAGATCATCGTTGAGCTTGTGGCGGGTGATCTCGTCGAGCGCAGCGAATGGCTCGTCCATCAGGAGTATCTTCGGATGCGTCACCAGCGCGCGGGCGATGGAGACGCGCATCTTCATGCCGCCGGACAATTCGCGCGGATAGCTCGCCTCGAAGCCCTTGAGACCGACGAGGGCGAGCATCTCGGCGCCGCGCGCATCGGCCTCGCCGCGGTTCGTGCCGAGGAGTCTGAGCGGCAGGATGACGTTGTCGAGCGCCGTCGCCCAGGGCATCAGCGTCGGGTCCTGAAAGACGAAGCCGAGTTCGCGCGCCGGCCGCCCCCAGGCGTCGTGGCTCATGGTCGCCCAGTCGATGGTGCCGACGCTCGGATCGCCGAGCCCGGCGATCATGCGCAAAAGGGTCGATTTGCCGCAGCCAGACGGCCCCAGCAGGCTGACGAACTCGCCGGCCGCCAGGTCCAGATTGACGTCGCGGACGGCGATGGTGCCGTTCGCGAACTGCTTCGAGACATGACGGATGGCGACGAGCGGCTTGCCGCCCGTCGTCATCGGCTGCTCCTGGATTGCCGCCACGCTCACCTCAGGCCTTGCCCACGCCCTTGTTGATGAAGCGCAGGTCGTAGGCCTTCTCCACATCGATGCCGGCGGGGAAGACGCCGGCGTCGCGCATCTGGGTGTAGAAGGTCTGCCAGCGGGCGTCGGTCATGGCGCCGATGCCGAGGGTGGTCGCGTCTCCCGACATGACGATGCCGTTCTCGGTCATCACCTTGACGGCATAGTCGATCTTCTTCTGATCCATGTCCGGGTTGTCGCGCATGATCAGCTTGTTGGCCTCGGCGACCGCCGGCCCGCCCTTCATGTATTCGGCCCAGCCCTCCAGCGAGGCGGTGACGAAGCGCTGCACCACGTCGGTGCGCTCGTCCACCATCTTCCGCGAGATGTTGAAGGTTGTGTTGTAATTGGCGAAGCCGGAATCGGCGATGAGATGGACGAGCGGCTTCACCCCGCCCTGCTGCTCGATGGCGAAGGGCTCGGACGACAGGAAGCCCTGCTGGCAGATGTTCTTGTCGGCGAGGAACGGCGCCATGTTGAAGGTGTAGGGACGCACCTGCTCGTCGGTGAAGCCGAAGCGGGCCTTGAGATAGGGCCAGAACGAGGTGCGTCCGCCGACACCGACCAGGATGGTTTTGCCCTTCAGCTGCGGGAAGCTGTCGTTGCCGACGCCCGGATGGCAGATGATGACCTGCGGGTCCTTCTGGAAGATCGAGCCGATGCAGAGGAACGGCAGGTTCTCCTGCACGTAGCGGATGGCCTCGAAGGAATTCGACATGATCATGTCGACGCGGCCGCCGAGCAGCAGCTGCGAGGGGTTCTGCTGCGGGCCGCCCATGCGGATGTCCGCCTCGATGCCGTACTTCTTGTAGATGCCGGCGGCCACCGCCTGGTAGAAGCCGCCATGCTCGGCCTGGGCGCGCCAGTTGGTCTGGTAGGAGACCTTGTCGAGGCCCTGGGCGGTGACGAGGTCCGACCGCATCAGATAGGCGGCGGAGACACCCGCGCCGAGCGCCAGTGCGCGGCGGCGGGTCATGCGATTCGCGGGGGACGTGACGGACATGGCGACCTCTCCTGTGGCGGGCCTCTCCGGCCCATGAAATCCATGACGACGACCAGAGCAACGGGCGTGCCGATTTATCCTACGGAAATACGGGGCCAGCCGATCCAAGTTGCACATTTTTTCGGCTGAGTGCCAGCTGGTTGAGCGCCGATGGCAGCTGTCTGGCCCGTTGTCCGAGGCCTTGGGCGCAATGGCGCTTTCGGTCCGGATTTGGCACTGTGGGCTTACCCATCGGATGGACCGCACCATGACCCCACTCGACCGCCTTCGCGCCGACCTCGCCGGCATCGCCCTCGCGGACGATGCCGCCTCGCTCCGCATGGCGAGCCGCGACTTCTTCTGGTTCTCGCCCGTGCTGAAGCCGGAGCTGGACGGCAAGGTCGCCGAGCTGGTCGCCACCCCGGCGAACAAGGACGAGCTTCGCCGCATCGCGGCCGCCTGCGCCAGCCACCGCGTGCCGCTGGTCATCCGCGGCGGCGGCACCGGCAACTATGGACAGGCCGTGCCGCTCGCCGGTGGCCTCGTCGTCGACATGCGCCACATCAACCGCATGGTCTTCGCCAGGCCCGGCGCGGCGCGCTTCGAGGCCGGCGCGATCATGCTGGACATCGACAAGCTGCTCGATCCGCACGGGCAGGAACTGCGCTTTCACCCCTCGACACGGGCGCAGGCGACCATCGGCGGCTTCGTCGCCGGCGGCGCGGCGGGGGCCGGCTCCTGCACCTGGGGCCAGATCGACAATCTCGGCGCCGTCACCGCGCTGGAGGTGATGACGGTGGAGGAGGACCCGCGCCTCATCGAGCTGCGCGGCCGCGAGATCCTGAAGGTGATGCACGCCTACGGCGTCAACGGCATCATCACCGAGGTGGAGGTGCCGACCGCCCCGGCGCACGACTGGGCCGAGCGCATCGTCACTTTCGACAGCTTCATGGCCGCCGCGCGCTTCGGCCAGGCCTTGATGGAATGCGACGGCATCGCCAAGAAGCTCGTCTCCATCCACGACCCGCGCATCGGCCCCTATCTGAAGCGGCTGCAGCCTTACCTGCCGGCGGGGCGCGCCTTCGCCGTGCTGATGGTCTCCGAGCCGCAGGCCGACACGCTCGATCTCCTGATCGCCGACCACAAGGGCGAGGTCACCTTCCGCCGCGGCGCCGAGGAGGCCAAGGCGGTCGCCTTCGGCACCCACAAGGGTCGCGGCGGCCCCGGTCCGCTCTACGAATACACCTGGAACCACACGACGCTGCACGCGCTGAAGATGGACCCGTCCATCACCTATCTGCAGCTGCGCTTCCCCGCCCCGAACAACCTTGCCCTTGTCGAATGGGCGGCCAGGGAGTTCGACGAGGACGTGATGTTCCACCTTGAGTTCCAGCGCCGCGAGGGCAAGGTGATCACCTCCTCGCTGCCGCTGGTGAAGTTCACGACGCCCGAGCGCCTCGACCAGATCATGGCGCGCGCGGCGGAGGGCGGCGTGCAGCCGTCCAACGCCCACACCTACGTGCTGAACAATGTCGGCTGGAAGCGCGTCGACGCCCCGCAGCCGGAGTTCAAGCGGCTGGCGGACCCCTACGGCCTGATGAACCCCGGCAAGCTGCTCGGCTGGGAGGCGGAAGCGCAGGAGGCGGCGGAGTAGCCCTCTTCACCAGATCGCCGAAATGCGCGGCGCTCCACCCGCCACGCCCGGCCTTGCTCCGGCAATCCACGAATTCCTTGCCTACCCGTGCTGAGGTCACCTCGCATCCCTCAGGTGGACGGCTGCCCCAAGATGCTCCCACGGCCAGACGATAGCCAGGGAGGCGGCGCATCGCCGTGGTCGCCCTGGTCGGCTGCTCAGTCGCCGTTAGACCAGGCGATCGCATCTGCCCCGGCGGGCAAGACCATCGGACAGTCCGGATCGGTAGCAGCACGGTATATGACCTCTGCGACATTGTCCGCAGTCGTGAGATCGCCAGAGGCTTCCGCTTGCATCGCCGCCAGGGTCCGGCCCGCGAACTCCTCATAGGCGGGCGGGAACCAGCCGCCCTCAGCGATCCGCCGCTGCGCGCTCGCGGCGAAGCTGGTCGTCGGCGCCCTGCCCGGAAGAACGACCCGCGCGCGAATGCCGAAGGCGGCCAGTTCGATCGCGGCTGACTCGGTCAGTGCGTTCACCGCAGCCTTGCTGGCTCGATAGACCGAGAGCAGCGGCAGGGGCTTCAACGTCGAGCTGGAGCCGACGTTGACGATTGCGCCCGAGCGCCGCTCGCGCATCCCAGGGAGCACAGCCTGCATCATTGCAATGGTGCCGAAGACATTCGTCTCGAAAAGGTTCCGCACCGTCTCGATCGGGGTGCCTTCGACCGCGTTGAACCAGCCGATCCCGGCATTGTTCACGAGCACGTCGATGGGTCCCGCCTGCTCCACTGCAGTCGCGATGCTAGCGGCGTCGGTGACATCGAGCGGCAGGACGCGAAGCCGATCCGAAGCGGTCAGGGTACTGGCGGCCGGATTGCGCATCGTCGCCACGACGCTCCAACCGTGATTGAAGAAATGCTGTGCGATTTCGCGGCCAAAGCCGGTCGAGCAACCGGTGATGAGAACCGATTTCATGGGGGTAATCCTTGCTATCTGCTACTTGCAGCGGCAATATATGAAGGATTCTTCAGGTCTGGAATTCGCATATGAATCGCCCGGCGCCGGCGCTGCTAAAGCCACGGAAAACACCGCGCCAGACGCGTTCGACAGCCACCGTCGAGGCGATTTTCGAGGCGACTGTTCAGGTTTTGCTGGCGGACGGAGTCGGCAAGCTCACCACGACAAGGGTGGCAGAGCGCGCAGGCGTGTCAGTCGGCACCATGTATCAATATTATCCGCACAAGCAGGCGCTGCTCTTCGCGATTGTCGAGCGGCAGTTCGAGACCATGACATCCGCCATGCGCGTCGCCGCGGGTCGGCTTGCGGGTAAGGATGTAGCGACCGTTGCCGACGGGCTTGCGTTGGCTTGGCTCGACGTCAAGGCGGCCGATGTCGTCGCTTCGCGGGCGATCTACGGCATTGCTGCCGAGTTTGATCTGGGAGAGCTCATGCAGCGGGGCATGCGCCGAATGACCGGGATCATTGGGGAAGCGCTCGCCGCTGCACCGGACGCGCGCTTCGCTGACGTCAACTCCGCTGCGTTCATGACCGCCGCCTTGCTCGGAGGGTCGGTGCGCGTGGTGATGGAAGCCGATCCGTCGGACGATGGTCTCGCGCGTCTGCGCGCGGAACTGCCGCGTGCCTGCCGGGCTTACCTCGTCGCCGCGAACTGCTGCTGAGAGAGGCGTTCGACCCGCTCACAGGACAATCCGAATGTCCGCGAATGCAGACCGGCATCCAGAGGCGGCCTGTCTCCTCGGGCCCAAAGCCTGCCGAAATACAAAGCCTAGTTTACCGGCCCCACCGCGCCGCGCTGCTCGACGATCCGCCGGTACTGGTCCGGCTGGCGGTGCATGTCGAAATTGAAGGTGGTCGCCTTGTAGCTTTTGGTCAGGTCGAGGTCGCAGCGCGCGACGATCAGTTCGTCTCCTTGAGTCAGCGCCTGGCCGATGACCTCGCCGGTCGGGGCGATGATGGAGGAGCCGCCGATCATCTCGCAGCCCTCCTCCACGCCGCACTTGGCGACGCCGACAACCCAGGTGCCGTTCTGGTAGGCGCCGGCCTGCATGACGAGTTGGTTGTGGAACTCGGAGAGGCGGTCGTGGTCGGGGGCCGGCGGATTGTGACGCGGCGTGTTGTAGCCGAGCAGGATCATCTCCACCGACTGCAGGCCCATCATGCGGTAGGATTCCGGCCAGCGGCGGTCGTTGCAGATCATCATGCCCATGTTGCCGCCGAGCGTGTTCCACACGCCCCAGGAGAGATCGCCCACCTCGAAATAGCGCTTCTCGAGGTGCTGGAAGGCGCGCCACGGCTCGTGGTCGGCATGGCCGGGAAGATGGATTTTCCGATATTTACCAACGATATCGCCGGACTTTTTGACAAGAATGGCGGTGTTGTAGTGCCGTCCCTCCGGAGTGAGTTCCGCATAGCCGAGCGAGAAGCCGATGCCGAGCCGCGAGGCTTCGTTGAACAGCGGCGCCGTCTCGTTGGACGGCATCTCGCGCTCGTAGAAGCTGTCGATCTCGGTCTGGTCCTCCATCCACCAGCGCGGAAAGAAGGTGGTCAGCGTCAGTTCGGGGAAGACGATGAGATCGCAACGGTGGGACGCGGCCTCGCGCATCAGTTCCACCATGCGGGCGACGACCTCGCGCCGCGAATGGGCGCGCTGGATGGCGCCCATCTGGGCGGCGCCGACGGTGACGATGCGGCTCATGCGGTCTCCTTCTCGACGTCGGCGGCATCCTGCCCGACGATCTCGCGATAGATTTCAGGGTCGGTCGCGCCTTCGGTGCCGATGCACAGGATGCGCGAGGCGGCATCGAGGCCGAGCGCCGCCCGCACGCGGGCATCGCCAGCCACCGCCCTGAACCCGGCAAGGCCCGCGACGCCGGATTCGCCGGCCGCGATGCCAAGCGTGGCCAGGGCGCGCATCGCCTCGGCGGCCCGCTCATCGGGGATCGAGATGAAGGCGTCGGCCCCCGGCGAGAGCAGCGCCCAGGCAAGCTCCGAGGGCTCGCCACAGGCAAGGCCCGCCATGATCGTGTCGAGGTCGCCGCCGACCGTGGTCCAGCGGCCTGCGACGGCGCTGGCGAGAAGGCAGTCGGCCTTGTCCGGCTCGACCACCACGACCGTGGGCCGTTCAGCCCCCTGCTTCTCCCAGTACCAGGACAGGATACCGGCGGCGAGACCGCCGACGCCGCCCTGCACGAAGACATGGGTCGGGGACACCCCCTGCTCCTCCGCCTCCAGCGCCAGCACGGCATAGCCCTGCATCACGTCGCGCGGGATGAGGTCGTAGCCCGGCCAGGACGTGTCGGAGACGATGGTCCAGCCATTGGCTGCCGCAGCCTCCGCCGAGGCGCGCACCGCATCGTCGTAGTTGCCGGGAACGCGCCGCACCTCCGCGCCGAAGGCGGCGATGGCGTCCGCCCTGCCCTGGCTGACCGTCTCGTGGACGTAGATCACCGCCTTGACGCCCAGCCGCTTCGCCCCCCAGGCGACCGCCCGCCCGTGATTGCCGTCGGTGGCGCAGGTGACCGTCAGGCCCTCGGCCGAACCGCGCTGCGCCACCAGCCTCTGCACGGCATAGGCCCCGCCCAGCGCCTTGAAGCTCTTCAGCGCGAACCGCCGGCCCTCGTGCTTGTAGAGCACCGCGCCCACTCCGGCCTCGCGCGCCATTGCGTCCAGCGACAGGACCGGGGTCGGCGTGTAGCCGTCCCAGGCGGCGATGGCGGCCTGCGCCGCTCTGGCGCCATCGAGGGAGAGAATGGCGCGCTCCGCCGGCCCGTAGGGCTTGCCGCGATCGAGAGCGGGATTGGCGAGGAAGCGCGCGCCGGTCTCCGCAACGGAGATGGGCGACGGCTTGGGCGAGGAGGCTGAGGAGGTCATGCCGCGAACAACGCGCGACAGGGCCGGAACGTCAAGAGGCAAAGGATCGGAGGACTTCGCTGGAATGCAGCCATGCGGCGTGACAGGGCCGATTGACCTTCGCGTGGGCCATTGATCACAGCAGCGCCATCGACATCGCTCAAATCGGCCTCACCCGACCTAAAGCATGCCTATTTTCTGTTCATTCTTGCCTTGCCGCAAGGGCGGGAGACTTCTCCACGCCAGCATTTCCGCGACCTTTCTGCGTATGCAACGGTCCCGCGCCGGCTGGCACGACACTTGAAACCGGACAGGTCATCCACCCGGGAAGGACGACGCCATGGCCCTGTTCGACAACCCCTTCAATGCCGCCAAACGATTTCTCAAGGGCTGCGTCTGCGGCCGCCACGCCTCCGAAGCGGAGCATGAGAACGCCATCCGCGCCGAAGCGGTCGCGGTGGAACAGGCCGGCGAGGAGAGCCGCTACCGCCGTGTCGTCGAACAGGCGGTGATGCGCGCGCTCTTTCCGAACGACCACCAGCGCCGCGCCTTCCTGAAGGCCGTCGGCGCATCGACCGCCGCGGCGGCGATCTCGACCTTCTTCCCCATCGGCGCGGCCACCGAGGCCCTCGCCCAGACCGGCCCGATCGAGAAGAAGGACCTGAAGGTCGGCTTCATCCCGATCACCTGCGCGACGCCCATCATCATGGCGCACCCGCTCGGCTTCTATTCGAAGCACGGCCTGAACGTGGAGGTGGTGCGCACGGCCGGCTGGGCGGTGATCCGCGACAAGACCATCAACAAGGAATATGACGCCGCCCACATGCTGGCGCCGATGCCGATCGCCATCACCATGGGCGCCGGATCGAACCCCATCCCCTATTCGGTCGCCGCCATCGAGAACATCAACGGCCAGGCGATCACCCTTGCCAACAAGCACAAGGACAAGCGCGATCCGAAGGACTGGAAGGGCTTCCGCTTCGCCGTGCCCTTCGACTACTCCATGCACAACT
The DNA here is from genome assembly GCF_053471285.1 of Phreatobacter aquiterrae. NCBI lineage: Bacteria > Pseudomonadati > Pseudomonadota > Alphaproteobacteria > Hyphomicrobiales > Phreatobacteraceae > Phreatobacter > Phreatobacter aquiterrae. The sequence continues at coordinate 50,981 of NZ_JBJPHW010000012.1, forward strand.
ACCTGCTGCGCTACTACCTCGCGGAGCATGGCCTCGACCCCGACACCGACGTGCAGATCCGCTCGGTGCCGCCGCCGGAAATGGTCGCCAACCTGCGCGCCGGCAATATCGACGGCTATCTCGGCCCGGACCCGTTCAACCAGCGCGCGGTCTTCGACGGCGTCGGCTTCATCCACATGCTGTCGAAGGAGATGTGGGACGGCCATCCCTGCTGCGCCTTCGCCGCCAGCCGCGAATTCGTCACCACCCTGCCGAACACCTACAAGGCCCTGCTGAAGGCGATCATCGACGCCACGGCGCACGCCCAGAAGGCGGAGAACCGCAAGGAGATCGCCACGGCCATCGCCGCGCCGAACTACCTGAACCAGCCGGTGACGGTGCTCGAGCAGATCCTCACCGGCACCTATGCCGACGGCCTCGGCCAGGTGAAGCGCGATCCGAACCGCGTCCAGTTCGATCCCTTCCCGTGGGAGAGCTTCGCCATCTGGATCATGAGCCAGATGAAGCGCTGGGGCCAGATCAAGGGCGACGTCGATTATGCCGGCATCACCCGCCAGGTGTTCCTGGCCACCGATGCGGCCGCCATGATGAAGGAACTGGGCCTCACCCCGCCCGCCACTTCGACCAAGACCTTCTCGGTCATGGGTAAGGCCTTCGATCCCGCCAAGCCGGAAGAGTACATCGCCTCCTTCGCCATCAAGCGGACCTGACGCGATGACCCGCTCCGTCGGCGCGCGGGCCCTGGTCCTGTCGCTCGTGATCCTGTCGGTCTTCCTGATCGGCTGGCACGTGGCCGTCAGCGGCGGCGGCGCCGGCGGACAGGCCGTCGATCCCGAATATGCCAGGCTCGTCGGAGCGGCCGCCGCGACCGGCGGGCAGACGCCCATGCCCGGCCCCATCGATGTCGGACGGACGATCTGGAAGCACGTCTCCGACCCGTTCTACGTGCGCGGCACCAACGACATGGGCATCGGCATCCAACTCGCCTATTCGCTCGCCCGCGTCCTCATCGGCTTCGGCATCGCCGTGCTGGTCGCCGTGCCGCTCGGCTTTCTCATCGGCATGTCGCCGCTGGTCTATCGCGCCCTCGACCCCTTCATCCAGGTGATGAAGCCGATCTCGCCGCTCGCCTGGATGCCGCTCGCCCTCTACACGATCAAGGATTCCTCGCTCTCCTCGATCTTCGTCATCTTCATCTGCTCGCTCTGGCCGATGCTGATCAACACGGCCTTCGGCGTCGCCAGCGTCCGCAAGGACTGGCTGAACGTCGCGCGCACGCTGGAGGTCGGGCCGGCCCGCATGGCCTTCACGGTGATCCTGCCGGCGGCGGCGCCAACGATCCTCACCGGCATGCGCATCTCGGTCGGCATCGCCTGGCTGGTCATCGTCGCGGCCGAGATGCTCGTCGGCGGCACCGGCATCGGCTACTTCGTCTGGAACCAGTGGAACAACCTGTCGCTGACCGACATCATCACGGCGATCCTGCTGATCGGCCTCGTCGGCATGGCGCTGGACCAGATCCTCGCCCGCCTCACCCACCTCGTGACTTATCCGGAGTGATGCTGCGTGGCCGGTTCCTACATCTCCATCGAGGGCATCGCCCGCCGCTTCCCCGCCCCCGAGGGCGGCCGCACCACCATCTTCGAGGACCTGTGGTTCGCAATGGAGCGCGGCGAGTTCGTCTGCGTCATCGGCCATTCCGGCTGCGGCAAGACGACGGTGCTGAACATCCTCGCCGGCCTCGACGAGCCGAGCGAGGGCGCGATCATCATCGACGGCAAGGCGATCGAGGGCCCGAGCCTCGACCGCGCCGTCATCTTCCAGAGCCACGGCCTGCTGCCCTGGCGCACTGTGCTCGGCAATGTCGCCTATGCCGTCTCGTCGAAGTGGCGGGACTGGCCGAAGGCGAAGGTCGAGGAGCACGCCCGCAAGGCCATTGCCACCGTCGGTCTCGCCGGTGCCGAGATGAAGAAGCCTGCGCAGCTCTCGGGGGGCATGAAGCAGCGCGTCGGCATCGCCCGGGCGCTCTCCATCGAGCCGAAGATCATGCTCATGGACGAGCCCTTCTCGGCCCTCGACGCCCTCACCCGCGGCACGCTGCAGGACGAGGTACGCGGCATCTGCCGCAACACCGGCCAGACGGTGTTCATGATCACCCACGACGTCGACGAGGCGATCTACCTCGCCGACAAGATCGTGCTGATGACCAACGGACCGGATGCGCGCATCGCCGAGATCGTCGCCAACCCCCTGCCCGCGACCCGCGCCCGCAACGAGGTTCACAAGCACCCGGCCTACTATCCCGTCCGAAACCACATCATCGACTTCCTGGTGACCCGCTCGAAGAGCTTCGCCGCCGAACTCGCTCAAGCGGGCAATGCATGGAACCGCCGCGCTCCGCCCGTCGTCATGCCGGGTGCGCCCGACGCAGCACCGCCGCCGCTGGCGCGGGCGGGCTGATCCCCACCCCACCCGACCAATCCCCAAGGAGACGGACATGATCCGCGAAGAGCTCACGGAAAAGATCCTCGACATCAAGCGCGAGAAGGGCTGGACCTGGAAGCACATCACCACCGAGATTGGCGGCATGTCGCCGGTGCTGGTCATCGGCGCGCTGCTCGGCCAGCACAAGCTGGTGAAGCCGCTCGCGAAGAAGGCGGCCGCGCTCTTCAGCCTCTCGGCGGCCGAGGAGGCCATGCTGAACGAGGTGCCGATGCGCGGCGCCGGAACGTCCATGCCGCCGACCGACCCGCTGATCTACCGCTTCTATGAGCTGGTCCTCGTCAACGGCCCGGCCTGGAAGGCCATCATCGAGGAGGAGTTCGGCGACGGCATCATGTCGGCCATCGACTTCAACATGGAGTTCGAGCGCGAGCCGAACCCGAAGGGTGACCGCGTGAAGATCACCATGTCCGGCAAGTTCCTGCCCTTCAAGTATTACGACAACGAGCAGGGCATTCCCGACTACGGCTTCAAGGAGAACTGATCGCTCCCCTCAGCCCGCATAGCCGAAGCCGACGGCCGGAGCCTCCGCGGTCTCGACCCAGACGCTCTTGGTCGTCGTGTAGGCGTAAAGCGCATCGATGCCCGACGAGCGGCCGTAGCCGGACTGGCCGAAGCCGCCGAACGGGCTCATGACGTTGATGGTCTTGTAGGAGTTCACCCAGAAGGTCCCGGCCCTGACCTTGGCCGCGACACGGTGTGCGCGGCCGACGTCGCGGGTCCACACCGCTCCGGCGAGGCCGTAGTCCGTGGCGTTGGCGATGGCCACCGCCGCCTCCTCGCAGTCGAAGGGCGTCACCGCGACGACCGGTCCGAACACCTCCTCGCGGGCGATCTCCATGGTCGGCGTCACCCGGTCCAGCACGGTCGGCGCGTAGAAGAAGCCGTCCTCACGCCCCACCGGACGGCCGCCGCCGGCGGCGACCGAGGCGCCCTCGCCGACGCCGGCCTTTACCATGGTGTCGATCTTCTCCCACTGTCCGCCATGGACGATGGGGCCGATCTGCGTCGCCTCGTCCATCGGGTCGCCGACCGGGATGCGCGGTGCGGCTGCCGCCAGCCGCTCGACGAATGCGGCGTGGATCGAGCGATGGACGAGGAGCCGCGAGCCAGCGACGCAGGACTGGCCGGCGCCGGAGAAGATGGCGGCCTGCGCGCCGAGCACGGCGCGGTCGAGATCGGCATCGGGGAAGACGATGTTGGCCGACTTGCCGCCGAGTTCGAGAAGCGTCGGCACGACCCGCTTCGCCGCCGCCTGGGCGATGCGCGAGCCGGTCTCCTTCGATCCGACGAAGACGACGAGCCGCGTCAGCGGATGCGACACGGCGGCGGCCCCGGTCGTCGCGCCATAGCCGGCGAGCACGTTGACGAGGCCCTTTGGGACACCGGCTTCCTCGCAGATGACGGCGAGCGCCAGCGATGTGAAGGGCGTCAGTTCGGACGGTTTCAGCACCACGGCATTGCCGGCGGCAATCGCCGGTGCGATCTGCCAGCCGGCGGTGAAGATCGGCGCGTTCCACGGCGTGATCTGCACCACGGCGCCAAGAGGCTCGCGGCGGACATAGTTGAGATGCGAGGTCGGCACGGGGATGACGTCGCCGTGCAGCTTGTCGGCCCAGCCGGCATAGTACTCGAACATTTCCGCGACCTTCGCCACCTCGACACGGGTGTCGCGGATCGGCTTGCCGGAGGCGAGCGTCTCCAGTTCTGCGAGCGCCGCAGCCTTCGCGCGGACCCCCTGCCCGATGGCCCAGATGATGCGGCCGCGCGCCGAGGCCGACATCGCCATCCAGGCGACGAAAGCCTCCGTCGTCGCGGCCAGCGCCTGGTTCGCCGCCGCATCGCCGCCGTCGCGATAGCTGGCGAAGGGCGACCCGGTCACGGGGTCGACCAGCGTGATCGTCTCCCCGGAGCCGGTCAGCGTCTCGCCGGCGATGCGGCTGCCGATGACGCCGCCGGGAACCAGCGAGGCATAGAGGGTCGCGACGCGGGCGGCGGTGTCGGGGCGATGGTGCGCGGTCATGCCTTCGGCTCGTCCTGAACGATGCGGTTGAAGTCCTCGCCGTCGGCGAGGCGGGCGGCGCTGTCGGCCCAGATGCGGGCGACGAGATCGCAGACAGGCAGGTCCACGCCGGTCTCGGCCATGAGCGATGTGGCAAGGCGAACGTCCTTGCGCATCAGGCCCATGGTGAAGCCCGAATCGAAGGCGCCGTTCAGCACCCAGCGCGGATAGTTGACCTCGGAGACGGCGGAGCGGCCGGAGGCGGCGTTCACCACCGCCAGCACATCCGCGGCGGGAACGCCGGCCGCCTCGGACAGGCGCACGGCCTCCGACACGGTGAGGAGATGGGCGCCGACGAGAAGGTTGTTGACGAGCTTGGCGACATTGCCGGCGCCCGATGCGCCGACATGCAGGCGCTTGCCGCTGATAGCCTCCAGCGCCGCCATGGCGGTCGCGAGATGGGCCGGGTCGCCGCCGATCATCATGGTCAGCGTGCCGGCCTCCGCTCCGGCAGGCCCACCGGAGACCGGCGCGTCGACAAAGCCGAGGCCCTTCACCGCAGCCGCTGCGGCGAGGCGGCGGGAGACCGAGGCTTCGGAGGTCGATGTATCGACGAAGACGGCGCAGGCCGGGGCCCTGGCGAGGAACCCGCCCTCACCCTCGACGACAGCGACGACGTGGTCGGCGGTCGGCAGCGATGCGATGACGATGTCACAGGCCGCGAAGAGATCGGCCGGGGTCGCGACGACCGTCACGTCCTTCCCCGCCGCCAGCGCGCAGCGCTCCGGAGAGGGATCGACGCCGAGGCTCTTGATACCCTTCGCCGCCAGATTGGCCGCCATGCCGAGACCCATCCGCCCGAGCCCGACCACGCCCACCGTCTGCTCTGCCACGTCCCGCCTCCAGCCATGCACCGGGCGGTTGCCACGCACGCCCCTGCCCTCGCTGGAAAAGGCCGCGCGCTCATGAAATGGTCAAGCCTCAAAGCCGGGCAGCGAGACGAACGGGACACAGACATGCGCATCTTCACGGCCAGCCTTGCCACGGAGACCAACACCTTCTCGCCGATCCCGACCGCGATGGAGAACTATCTGACTTGCGTCGCCTTCCGCCCCGGCGAGCACCCGACCGAACAGCCGACGCTGTGCAGCGCGCCCCTCTTCGTCGCCCGCCGCAGGGCGGCGCAGGAAGGCTTCACGCTGATCGAGGGCTCCTGCTTCTTCGCCCAGCCGTCCGGGCCGACGACGAAAGTCGCCTACGAGACGATGCGCGAGGAGATCCTCGACCAGTTGAAGGCCGCGATGCCGGTCGATGGCGTCCTCCTCGGCATGCACGGCGCCATGGTCGCCGACGGCTACGACGACTGCGAGGGCGACATGCTGGAGCGGGTGCGCGCCGTCGTCGGGCCGACATGCGTCATCGGTGTCGAGCTCGACCCGCACAACCACATGACGGCGAAGCGCGTCGGCCTCGCCGACATCATCATCTGCTTCAAGGAATACCCGCATGTCGACATCGTGCCGCGCGCCGAGGAGCTGGTGACCCTGGTGCTGAAGACGATCCGCAAGGAGATCAGGCCGGTCGCCTCCCTCTACGACTGCGGCATGATCGCCTTCTATCCGACCACCTCGGAGCCCAACACCTCCTTCGTCGCCCGCCAGAAGAGCTTCGAGGGCCGCGACGGCGTGCTCTCCGTCTCCTTTGTCCACGGCTTCCCCCATGCCGACGTGCCGGAAATGGGCTCGCGCATGCTGGTCTATACGGACAATGCCAAGGCGAAGGGCGACGCTCTGGCGACGCAGCTCGGCGGGGAGATCATCGCTCTGCGCGGCCGGACGGCGCCCCCCAATCTCGACTTCGCAGATGCGCTCGACCAGGCGCTGGCCTCCGACACCGCGAAGGGGCCGGCCATCATTGCCGAGCCGGCTGACAACGCCGGCGGCGGATCGGCCTCGGACAACACCATGTCGCTCGCCGAACTCGTCGCCCGCGGCGTCGAGAATGCCGCCGTCGCCCCGCTCTGGGACCCCATGGCCGTCGCCTTCTGCCACGCTGTCGGCCCGGGCGGCCGCATCCGCCTGCGCATCGGCGGCAAGACCTCGGAGCTCTCCGGAGACCCCTTCGACGCCGATTGCGAGGTGCTGGCGATCGCGAAGGACTGTCACCAGAGCTTCGGCGAGGCCAAGGGCCCGGTCGGCGACCTCGCCGCGGTGCGCATCGGCGGCGTCACCGTCATCATGAACACCAACCGCGCCCAGGCGCTGGGGCGCGAGATCTTCACCGAACTCGGCCTGAACCCGGCCTCCTACAGGCTGCTGGTGCTGAAATCGGCGCAGCACTTCATGGCCGCTTACGGACCGCTCGCCTCCCATGTCTTCTACTCGGAAACGCAGGGGCCCTCGACCCAGCGCTACGAAAAACACGCCTATGCCCGCATCGCCCGGCCGAAATGGCCGCTCGATGCCGGGGCGCCGGGCGGATTGATCGCCTGAGCTTCGGCGGCCGATGCCTGCGGACCAAGGGCGCCGTCTGCGTCACATCGGCGGATCGCGCCTTCGCATGTCAAAAGACGTCTTCGAGACCGCCGCCATCGGCCATGATGACCGATGACACACACCATCGATATCCGGGCTGGAAGCATGACCGTCGATTCCAGTCTGATGCGCCTGACCTATGTCAGCATCCACAACCTTGACTGCGACGCGGACGGGTTCCATCCCGCCTTCACGGCGATCGAGGAGGCGGCCGTTCCCCGCAACGCCGAACTCGGCGTCACCGGCTTCCTCATCTGTGCGCGGCGCTGGTTCGCGCAGGTCATAGAGGGGCCGGCGCAGGCCGTCGAGCAGCTCTATGCGGTCATCGCGGCGGACGCGCGCCACCACTCGCTGCAGCTCGTCGAGCACATCGAGGCCGATCACCGCCTGTTCCCCGACTGGCACCTCGCTATCGGCCATACGTCATCGGCGGCGGGCATGGTCTTCGCCACGCTCGACTTCTCCGAGATCGAGGTGCCGCAGGGGCGGCTGCCGCGCGATTTCCACGACCTCGCGACGGACCTTGCCGCGCTGAAGCGGCTGACAGATTGACGCCCTAGAGCCCCGCCTGTGCGGCGATGATCGTCTCGCCGCGGATGTCCTCGGTCAGCTTCTCCTCGAGCGCGGCAAATTCCGCCGTCGTCTTGATCTTGTAGGAGCGCGGATGGGCGAAGGGCACCTCGACCTCGCTCTTGAAGCGGCCGGGGCGCGCGCTCATCACCAGAACGCGGTTCGCCATGAACACCGCCTCCTCGATATCGTGGGTGACGAAAAGCACGGTCTTGCGATGCTGCTCCCAGATCGACAGCAGCAGTTCCTGCATCAGCGAGCGGGTCTGATGGTCGAGGGCGCCGAAGGGTTCGTCGAGCAGCAGCACCTTGGGATCGTTGGCCAGCGCACGGGCCAGCGCGGCGCGCTGCTGCATGCCGCCCGACAGCTGCTTGGGGTAGTGGTTGGCGAACTGCGTGAGGCCGACCTGGCGCATCAGCGTGTCGGCGATAGCCCGCCGCTCGGCGGCACCAACGCCGCGCTCGCGCGGCCCGAATTCAATGTTTTCGGCCACGGTGAGCCAGGGAAACAGCGTGTAGCTCTGGAACACCATGCCGCGGTCCGCGCCGGGTTCGGTGACGGTCGCGCCGTCGAGCGTCACCGTGCCGGAGGTCGGCCGGTCGAGGCCGGCGACGATGCGCAGCAGCGTGGACTTGCCGCAGCCGGAGGGGCCGAGGATGGCGACGAAATCGCCCTCCCCCACGCTGAGATCGACCGGCGCCAGCGCCTGCACCGGCTCGCCGCCGCGTACGGCCGGAAAGGTGCGCGACACGCCCCTGATGACGACGCCGCTCATATGGTGCTCCAGGGGAACAGCTTCTGGTTCACCGCCTTGAACAGGAAGTCGGAGATGAGCCCGATGACGCCAATGATGATGATGCCGAAGATCATCTGGCCGGTGGCGAGCAGCGCCTGGCTCTCGATGATCATGTGGCCGATGCCGGAGGATGACCCGATCAGCTCGGCGACGATGACATAGGTCCAGGCCCAGCCGAGGACGAGGCGCAGGATCTCGGCGATCTGCGGCGCTGCATAGGGCACCATGACCCGGCCGACGATGCCCTGGTCGCGTGCCCCGAGGGTGAGCGCCGCCTCGACGAGGTCGCGGCGGATCGATCCGACCGCCACCGCCACCATCAGCACGATCTGGAACACCGAGCCGACGAAGATGACGAGCAGCTTCTGCGTCTCGCCGACGCCGGCCCACAGGATGAAGAGCGGGATGAAGGCCGAGGCCGGCAGGTAGCGGGCAAAGGAGACGAAGGGCTCGAAGAAGGCCTCCACCGGCTTGTAGGCGCCCATGGCGAGCCCCAACGGCACGGCGATGAGAGCCGCCAGGATGAAGCCGCCGACGACCCGCCAGACCGTGACGCCGATGTCCTTTAGGAAGCCGTGGTGGGTAATGAGGTTCCAGCCCTCCTGGAACATGGTCACGGGGTCGGCGAGGAAGATCTTCGGCACGAGGCCGCCGAAGGTCACCGCCGCCCATGCGGCGAAGAAGATGACGAAGAACGATATGCCGAGGACGACGCGCGCCGTCGGGGACACGGGCTCGAGGGGTTTCATCCGCGATTCTCCTCGCGTGGTCGGAAAGGCAGGTCGGCGGAGGCGTGACCCAAATAGGAAAGGAGCTCGGCAACCTCGGTCAGTGAGTACGCACTGACCTGTTCGGGATAGTCGGCGAGCCAATGGGTCATCTCCCAATCGTCTCTCAGCCGTCCCGCTCCATCGGCTTGCGGTCGCTCGGCCATATCCATTTTCGCGTTGAACGACAGCAACCAATAGAAGTCGTTCTCGGGCAGAGGGAACTCGCTGGAACCGACCTGAAATGCCAATTCGTCGATGAGGCGGCAGGTGACGGCCTTCAGGTTTTCGAGGTCGACTGTCGTTGCCAATAAAGCCTCCCAACGCGTCATGGCCGGGCTTGGCCCGGCCATCCACGACTTGAACACGAACGAGCAAGGAATTCGTGGATGCCCGGCACAAGGCCGGGCATGACGACATGAGCGCAACCGCCTACTGGATGAAGCGCGTGTCGACCATGGTGTCGAAGTTCGGCTTCTGCCGGATCACGCCGATCTCCAGCAGCAGGTCCGCCGCCTTCTCGGTGAAGCGGCGCCACTCGCCGGCGAAGAAGATCTTGTTCGCCTCGCGGTCCTGCCAGCGCAGATACTGCGCCGAGTTGCCGAACTGCTCGGCCGTCTGGCGCACGTCGGCGCCCATGATGCGATAGGCCTCGGCCTGGTTGGTCTTGATCATCTCGAGCGCCTCGAAATAGCTCTTCGCCAGCGCACGAACCGCCGCCTCGTTGGCCTGGATGAAGGCCGGCGTGCAGCCGAACGTGTCCATGACCATGGGATAGTCGAGGGTGGTGGCGATGATCTTGCCCGCCTGCGGGGCGTTGCGCACCGACGACAGATAGGGCTCGTAGGTCATGGCGGCGTCGTTCTGGCCGGCCACGAAGGCCTGCGCCGCCGGTCCCGGCTCCATGTTGACGACGGTCACGTCGCGCACCGACATGCCGTTCTCCTTGAGGAACCAGGCGAGCGCGAAATAGGGCGAGGTGCCCGGCGCCGAGGCTGCGATGGTCTTGCCGCGCAGGTCGCGGATGGAGTTGATGCCGTTGCGCACCACCATGCCGTCGGCGCCGTAGCTCTTGTCGAGCTGGAAGATCTGCGTCGTGGCGATGCCGCTGGCGTTCCACGAAATCCAGGTTTCGACGGTGGTCGCGGCGCACTGGATGTCGCCGGAGGCGATGGCGAGGTGGCGGCTCGCCTGCGGGATCTTGCGGATGGTCACGTCGAGGCCGTTGCGCGCGAAGATGCCGGCTTCCTTGGCGAGGGTGAGCGGCGCGAATCCGGTCCAGCCGGAAATGCCGATATTGACCTTGGTCTGGGCCATGGCCGGGCCGGCCAGACCGAGGCCGGCGGCGAGAGCCGCGCCGGCCATGAGGCGGCGCAGGGTGGACGGTTGCGACATCGTCGTTCTCCTCTGGCGGCCTTCTGGAGCAGGACCGCATCTGCCGCCACTGTAGGTGGCGGGACAAATCCCATGGCATACGGAACTATGCGTATGCGGCACAGATTCCTGTGCGCCGCAGCAAGAATGAGCCGAAGTTTCCCCGGCGCGATCTCGATATCGACTCTCCGGCGCATCGGTTTGGTACATGCACGCCGATGGACAGCAGCGCGCGCATCTGCAACCTTCGGTAAAATTCAAAATGGATCCGCTGCGGGACTGATGGGGGCTGTGTTGAGGGTCGTGATGAGGATGACCTATGCAAAATGGATCGTCATTGGAGGAGGCCTTCTTGCCTCAGTATCCAGCAACGCTTCCGCTTTCGAAGGTCTATCGGCATCATTTCTTGCCGGCCCCACCTCAACGACTTGGCGCGGTGCGATACTCGGAACAAATCCACCAGAGAACAAGCACATATCGAATGCCGCCCTTGGGGTGACAATTGGCTACGATATCCAATGGGGGGTATTGTGGTTCGGCCCTACGGCGAGCGTGAGCTACTACACGGGACCGAACTACGCGGAAAGTAACATGCAGGTCGCTTCTCGCTGGTCGCTGCAATTCGGCGGCCGCTTGGGTGTGCACCTCACCTCTCGGACTTTCGCCTTCGCGACTGCAGGAGCTTCATTTCGCTATAAGCAATCAGGTTACTTGTCAGGTCCCGCCCTTACTCCCCTGGTGAGCGTTGCCGGGTGGTCTCCTGGCTACTACTTGGGTGGAGGCTTCGGGATACGTCTTTCACCGCACGTTTCCAGCGCCATTGAATACCGGTTTGTGGATCACGGAGGCCACCGCAACAGAATCCCATCCGTCGTTGTGCAGCCAAACTGGAACTCTCCATTCAGCCACCAACTTACAGTCGGATTGTCCTTCCACCTCTGAGGCAAGTATCCCGTCCAATCGACAATTGGCGGGATGACGTTCGAAATTGAGTGTTGGCGATCCCGGCAGGGCTCGAACCTGCGACATTCTGCTTAGAAGGCAGATGCTCTATCCAGCTGAGCTACGGGACCCCGGCCGGGTCCGCGCCGGGGCCTCAATGGGTCCAGGCGCCGACCCGGTTGAACTTGAAATTGTCCGAGTAGGCGGCGAGGCGCCGCTTCGGCACCTCGGCCTCGAAGACCTGGTAGGCAATGCCGTTCTTCTCGGCATAGGCGATGGCCTCGTCCTTCGTCTCGAAGGTGAGCCGCACCTGCTGCGCCATATCGGTCGAGCTCGTATAGCCCATCAGCGGCTCGACGGTGCGCGGCGCTGCGGGCTCGAACTCGAGGCGCCAGTGATCGGTCTTGGCAAGTCCCGACTGGGTGGCGGTCTTGGCCGGCTTGAAGATACGGGCGACCACGTCATTCCTCCGGATCTGGTCGGGGCGACTGGATTCGAACCAGCGACCTAGAGTACCCAAAACTCTCGCGCTACCAGGCTGCGCTACGCCCCGTCGGATGAGGCAATAGCCGAGCGAGGGGGCAGCGGCAAGCGCGATGCGCCCGGCCGGCTCACCCGCCGAAGAAGGGATGCTCGACCCGGTCGCCGGCGGCGATGCCGAGCCGCTTCGCCGTGCCGCCGATCACCTCCAGCACGCCCTTCACCGGTCCGTTGGACGAGATCGTCGCCTCGGACAGCGGCGTGGTGTTCTCGGCGATGTGGTGGATGAGCCCGTTGGCCCGGATGAAGATCATGTCGAGCGGGATGTAGGTGTTCTTCATCCACATGCTGATCTCGGTCTCGCGCGCGCCGAACTCGAACAGCATGCCGCGGTCGGGAGCCAGTTCGCGGCGGAACATCAGGCCGCGCGAGCGCGATTCCGGCGTGTTGGCGATCTCGAGCTGGAAGGGATGGCGAACGCCCGCCCGTGTGACGATGGTCAGCCGCGTCTGATCGCCCCGCGCCAGCACGGGCGCTGCGGGCAGGACGAGACCGGCGACGACAAGGCTGCGGCGATCGATGAGCATGGCCGCTGTTCTAGCCGCTCAGTGCGAGGCTGGGAAGGGCGCGCCGTCGGGCCGGACCTCGGCCGCCATCAGCCCCTTCGAGCCGTCGCCGAAGCGCACGAGCACCCACTGTCCCGGTCTCAGCTCGGTCATGCCGTAGCGGCGCAGCGTCTCCATGTGGACGAAGATGTCCGGCGTGCCGGGCCCACGCGACAGGAAGCCGAAACCGCGCAGCCGGTTGAACCACTTCACCTCGGCGCGCTCAAGGCCGCTGGTCGCCACCACCGCCACGTGGGTGCGCGGGGGCGGAAGCTGGGCGGGGTGAATGGCGGTGGAATCGTCCATCGACAGGACGCGGAAAGCCTGCAGGCCCCGGGCCCGCGCCGTCGCCTCGACCACGACCCGGGCGCCCTCATGGGCGGTCTGGAAACCGTCGCGGCGCAGGGTTGTCACATGAAGGAGAACGTCGGCCCCGCCGCCATCGGGAACGATGAAGCCGTATCCCTTGGCGACGTCGAACCACTTGATCGCGCCCGCGACCTCGACCAGATCGGCCGGAACCGCTTCGGAAACGGGCTGGTCGTCAGCCCGCAGATGAAGGCCGCCCTTGCCGCCAAGGCCATCCGCATCGGAACCATCCGACGTCATCACTCTCACCGCCGCGCTCTCGGGATCTTGGCCTCGATCCCGCCCCACCCTGATTCTCACTTTCGAGGATAACATCGGTCCTGCCGAGGCAAAGCCCAAAATTCAGGTGTTCCACCACTTCCGCTGCACTTTGGTGGACGATGCGTTGACGCCGGTCAGCAGGTCCGGGCGCCTTCGAGCTCGCCGACGAGGGCGTCGAGCACCGTGCCGATATCGGCGCGGATCACGAGGTCTGCGAGTTCGTCGAGCGGCGTCGCCTCGCGGTTGAGAATGACGAGCCGCGCCCCGCAGTCCTTCGCCGCCACGGGCAGGCCGGCCGCCGGATGCACGACCAGCGAGGACCCGATCGCCAGAAACAGGTCGCATCCGGTCGACCAGTCGATAGCGCGCCGCATCGGGCGCTCCGGCATGGCCTGGCCGAAGGAGATGGTCGCCGACTTCACCGGCCCCCCGCAGGCCTCGCAATCGGGCGCCGCCGCGCTCACCTCGAACCGCTCGCGCACCCATCCGAGCTCGTAGCGCCGCGCACAGGAAAGGCAGGTGGCATAGGTGCCGTTTCCATGGATTTCGATGACATGCTCGTGATTTAATCCAGCATCCTGATGTAGATTATCAATATTCTGAGTGATGATGCCACGCAAGCGGCCGGCCGCGATCATACGCGCCAGCGCACGATGACCGCGGGCCGGCTGCGCACCGCGATAGCTGTCGTCCATGGTGAACTTGCGCCGCCAGGCCTCGGCGCGCGCCTCGCGGCTCGCCACGAAGGCCTGAAACGGGATCGGTTTGTTCTGCGTCCACAACCCGCCCGGCGAGCGGAAGTCGGGAATGCCCGATTCCGTCGAGATGCCCGCTCCGGTAAACGCCACGGCACGGCTGGACTGCCTGACGAGACTTGCCAGATCGCTCGTGACCGTCTTCAACTCCGCTTTCGTCATCGACGCCTCCGCCAGAACGAGGACAGCCCGCATGCGCTACCTGCACACCATGGTCCGCGTGACCGATCTCGACCAGTCGCTCGATTTCTACTGCAACAAGCTCGGGCTGGTTCAGGTTCGCAAGAACGAATTTCCGCAAGGCAAGTTCACCCTCGTCTTCCTCTGCGCCCCCGAGGACAAGGCCGCAGCGGAAGCCGACATCGCGGCCGGCCGCCGCGACGCGCCGATGCTCGAGCTGACCTACAACTGGGACCCCGAGGCCTATACGGGCGGCCGCAATTTTGGCCACCTCGCCTATGAGGTCGACGACATCTACGCCACCTGCGAGAAGCTGATGAAGGCCGGCGTCGTCATCAACCGTCCGCCGCGCGACGGCCGCATGGCCTTCGTCCGCTCCCCCGACAACGTCTCCATCGAGATCCTGCAGAAGGGCGAGGCCAAGGCCGCGGCCGAGCCCTGGGCCTCGATGCCGAACACGGGCGTCTGGTAATCCGCTTGCTGCCTCTCAATCCGAACGTCGTCGATACCGGTACCCCGCCCATCCCCGCCGCACGCGCCTGGATGACGCGCTATGACGGGGCCCACGGCCCCGCCATAGACCTGTCGCAGGCCGCCCCCGGTTCACCGCCCCCGGCGGCGCTGCTGGAGCGGCTGGCGGCCGCGGCCGGACGCCCCGACGTCGCCCGCTATGGCGCCATCCTCGGCGACGCGCCGTTGCGGGAGGCCTATGCCGCCGAGGTCACCGCCCTCTATGGCGGCGATGTCGGCCCCCCCGATGTCGCCATCACCGCCGGCTGCAATCTCGCCTTTCTCGCCGCGGTCCTCGCCGTGGCGGGTCCCGGCTCCTCGGTCATCCTGCCGGCGCCCTGGTATTTCAACCACCAGATGACCCTGCAGATGATCGGAATCGGCGTGCAGGCGCTGGACTGCCGGCCGGATGACGGCTTCGTGCCGGACCCGGCGGCCGCCGAGGCGCTGGTCGACGCGACCACCCGCGCCATCGTGCTGGTGACGCCGAACAACCCCACCGGCGCCATCTATCCCGAAGGGGTGATCGCCGCCTTCGCGGCCCTCGCACGCCGCCGCGGCCTCGCCCTGATCGTCGACGAGACCTATCGCGACTTCCTCGCCAATGGCGCCAACCGCGCCCACGGCCTGTTCACGACCCCGGACTGGGGCGACCACGTCATCCAGCTCTACTCCTTCTCCAAGGCCTATGCGGTGCCGGGCCACCGCATCGGCGCCATCACGGCGGGACCCGCCGCCATGGGCCAGATCCTCAAGGTGCTGGACAGCGTGCAGATCTGCGCGGCACGCCCGGCGCAGGAGGCGCTGGCATGGGCCATCGCCGCCATGGCCGACTGGCGCGCCACCATGCGCACCACCATCAACGCCCGTATCGCCGCCTTCCAGGGCGTGGTGCGCCGCTGCCCCGGCTGGCACATTGCCTCGATCGGCGCCTATTTCGCCTATGTCCGCCATCCCTTTGCGGAAGTCCCGGCCGAGCGCGTCGCCGAGGCGCTGGCGGTCGAGCGCGGCGTCCTCGGCCTTCCCGGCTCCTATTTCGGCCCCGGACAGGACGGCCACCTGCGCTTTGCCTTCGCCAATGCCGACGAGGCCGCGATCTCCACCCTGCCCGCCCGGCTGGCGGACCTCAGGCCCTGATCGCGCTGCCGGAAGGATGCCCGCGGCCTACATCTCCATCACCGCCTGGACGCCGGGCACCGCCTTGAGGGCGCCGGCGATCTGCGGTGAGACGGCGAAACGTCCCGGCAGCTTCACCTCCACCTCGCTGCCTGCCTCCGCCAGCCGGATCACCAGGCTCACCTCGCCATCGCCCTTGCCCGGCAGGCGACGGGCGATGCTGTCGATGGCGCCGAGGTTCTCCACGAAGACGCGGAACCCCTTCTGTACACGCACCGCCGCCTCGTCGAGCGGCTCGACGGACTGGATGCGCACGCGCACCTCCTCGCCCTGCAGTTCCGCGCCCACCGCCAGCAGCACGGCCTTGCCGGGCTCCAGCAGGTCGCGGTAGAGGGCGAGCCCCTCGGAGAACAGCACGCCCTCGAAATGGCCGGAGGGATCGGAGAAGGTGACGATGCCCATCTTGTTGCCGGTCTTGGTCCGGCGCTCCTGGCGCGCCGTGACGACGCCGGCGAGGCGACCGGCGCTGGCGCCCTGCCGGACGCTGCGCGCGAACTGCACGAAGGGCTCGATCCTGAGGCGCTTCAGCGCCGGCTGGTAGTCGTCCAGAGGATGGCCGGAGAGGAAGAAGCCGATGGCCTTGTATTCCTCGTCGAGCTTCTGCGCCGGCAGCCAGGGCTCGACCTTCGGCACCCGGATGAGCGGCGCGCCGGAGCCGCCGAACAGTTCGTCCTGCCCGAGCGCCCTGCCCTCGGCCTGGCGCTGCGCCTCGGCCAGCACCTGGTCGATGGCGGCCGAGGCCGCCGCCCGGTTCGGCTCGAGATCGTCGAAGGCGCCGGCGGAGGCGAGATTCTCCAGCGTCTTGCGGTTGAGCATGCGCGGATTGATGCGCTGGGCGAAATCACCGAGGTCGCGGAACGGCCTGTCGCCACGCGCCTCCACGACGGCCTCCACCGCCTGCGCGCCGACGCCCTTCACCGCCGCCAGCGCATAGAGGATGCGCCCCTCTGCGACGTCGAAATGCACGCCGGAACGGTTGATGCTCGGCGCATCGACGGGAATGCCGAGGCGCACCGCCTCGCGGCGGAACTCGGACAGCTTGTCGGTGTTGGACAGGTCCAGCGTCATGGAGGCCGCCATGAACTCGACGGGGAAATTCGCCTTCAGATAGGCCGTATGATAGGAGACCAGCGCATAGGCGGCGGCGTGGCTCTTGTTGAAGCCGTAGTCGGCGAACTTGGCGAGCAGGTCGAAGATCTCGTCGGCCTTGCTCTGGGTGATGCCGTTCTTGAGACAGCCGGAGACGAAGCGCTCGCGCTGCTTGTCCATCTCCGCCTTGATCTTCTTGCCCATGGCGCGGCGCAAAAGGTCCGCCTCGCCCAGCGAATAGCCCGACAGGATCTGCGCGGCCTGCATCACCTGTTCCTGATAGACGATGATGCCGTGAGTCTCGGACAGCACCTGCTCCAGCAGCGGATGGGGATATTCGGCCTTCTCCAGCCCGTGCTTGCGGGCGCAATAGACCGGGATATTGGCCATGGGCCCGGGCCGGTAGAGCGCGACGAGGGCGATGATGTCCTCGAAGCGGCTCGCCTTCATCTCGACCAGTGCCTTGCGCATGCCGGCGCTTTCCACCTGGAACACCCCGACCGTCTCGCCGCGGGCCAGCATGTCGTAGGTCTTCGCGTCATCCAGCGGGATCGCCGCGAGGTCGATGGCGATGCCGCGCCGGCGGATCAGATCCACCGCCTTCTGAAGCACGGTCAGCGTCTTCAGGCCGAGGAAGTCGAACTTCACGAGGCCCGCCTGCTCGACCCACTTCATGTTGAACTGGGTGACCGGCATGTCGGTCTTCGGATCGCGATAAAGCGGCACCAGTTCGACCAGCGGCCGGTCGCCGATGACGAGGCCGGCGGCGTGGGTGGAGGCGTGACGGTTGAGGCCCTCCAGCTTCACGGAAATGTCGAAAAGGCGGGCGACGACCGGGTCCTCCTCGCGCGCCGCCTGCAGCTTCGGCTCGCCCTCGATCGCCTTGTCGAGGCTGATCGGCGCCGCCGGGTTCTGCGGCACCAGCTTGCACAGCTTGTCGACCTGGCCGTAGGGCAGCTCCAGCACGCGGCCGACGTCGCGCAGCACGCCGCGCGCCTGCAGCGTGCCGAAGGTGATGATCTGCGCCACCTGGGCGCGGCCGTAGCGCTCCTGCACGTAGCGGATCACCTCATCGCGGCGATCCTGGCAGAAGTCGATGTCGAAGTCCGGCATCGACACGCGCTCGGGGTTGAGGAAGCGCTCGAACAGCAGCGCGAACCGCAGCGGGTCGAGGTCAGTGACGGTCAGCGCATAGGCAACCAGCGAGCCGGCGCCCGAGCCGCGGCCGGGTCCGACCGGGATGTTCTGCGCCTTGGCCCACTTGATGAAGTCGGAGACGATGAGGAAATAGCCGGGGAACTTCATGCCGGCGATGATCGACAGCTCGAAGTCGAGGCGGTCGCGATAGTCCTTCTCGGTCAGGCCCGGCGCCGGACCATGGGCGGCAAGACGCCGGTCGAGCCCCTCGCGCGCCTGCCGGGCGAGTTCGGCGGCCTCGTCCAGCACCTCGCCGCCCGCCTCGGCGGTGAAGCTCGGCAGGATCGGCTTGCGGGTGCGCGGGCGGTAGTGGCAGCGGCGGGCGATCTCCACCGTCGAGGCCACCACCTCCGGCAGGTCGGCGAAGAGGGCGATCATCTCGGCCTGCGTCTTGAACCGGTGCTCCGGCGTCAGCTGCCGCCGCTCCGGATCGGCGAGCACCCGCCCTTCGGCGATGGAGATCAGCGCGTCGTGGCTCTCGTAGTCGCCGAGCGAGGCGAAAAAGCACTGGTTGGTGGCGACCAGCGGCAGGCCCCGCGCATAGGCTTCCTGAATGAGGTCCGGCTCGACCGCGCGCTCCGCGTCGAGACCGTGCCGCTGCAGTTCGACATAGAGTCGGTCGCCGAACAGGGCGGCGAGCCGGGACAGCCGCGCCCGCGCCAGATCCGCCTGATTGTCGTGGAAGGCCTGGTCGACGGGACCGCCGGGACCGCCGGTCAGCGTGATCAAGCCGGCCGCATGCGCCTCGACCACCGCAAAGGGCACGCTGGCGTCGGCCGTGTCGGGGCTCTCCATGAAGGCCCGCGAGGAGAGCGCCATCAGGTTGCGATAGCCCTCCTCTGTCGCCGCCAGCAGCGCGATGCGCGGCTTGCCGGCGACGGGGTTGGGGCGCCGGGGGTCCACGGCCCGATCGCCGAAATCCACCCCGAGGGTGAGCCCGACGATGGGCTGGATGCCTTCCTTGCTCAACTTGTCGGAGAATTCGAGGGCGCCGAAGAGATTGTTGGTATCGGTCACCGCCACGGCCGGCATCCGGTCGTGGCCGGCGAGCTTGGCGAGCTTGCCGATCGTCAGCGCCCCTTCCAGCAGCGAGAAGGAGGAATGGACCCTGAGGTGCACGAACGCCTGACCCGCCACCGTCTCTCCCTTCATCGACAAGGCCGCTCGCCGCGAGTCGGGCCGGATCGACCTTGAGCCCTGCCCCGCTACTGCTGCAAGGGCCGCGCCGCGGCCCTCACCGTTCTCCACACCCTGGCTCTTACCCCTGAAGCGCCTGCGCCCACACGGTGAGCATGCCGGTGAACAGGCCGAGGGCGACAAGGGCGGCTGCGTCTTCGATGAAACTGCGGATCATGGTGTCCTCCCGTTTTCGAGCGTGGAGGCACTATGTTCCTTTTTTGTTCTCATTGCAAGAGACGAGAACGCAACGCGAACACTTGCCGTTACCGAAGTGTAAAGATTGTCACAGCTCGACCACCAGCCCGTCGCGGATGGTCACCCGCCGGTCCATCCGGGCGGCGAGGTCCATGTTGTGGGTCGCGACGACCGCGGCGAGGCGCGAGGCGCTCACCAATTGGCCCAGGGCGGAAAACACGTGACTGGCCGTCTTCGGATCGAGATTGCCGGTCGGCTCGTCGGCGAGCAGGATGCGCGGTGCGTTGGCCACGGCCCGCGCGATCGCCACCCGCTGCTGCTCGCCGCCCGAGAGTTCGGCCGGCCGGTGCGTCTGCCGCTCTCCCAGACCAAGATAGGTCAGGAGCTCGCTCGCCCGGTTCTTCGCCTCCTTGTAGGAGAGGCCCCGGATCATCTGCGGCAGGATGACGTTCTCCAGAGCCGAGAACTCCGGCAGCAGGTGATGGAACTGGTAGACGAAGCCGATCTCCAGGCGGCGGATCCGCGTCCGCTCCTTGTCCGACAGCGACGAGGTCGCCTGCCCGTTGATAAAGACCTCACCCCCGTCGGGAGCCTCCAGCAGTCCGGCCAGATGCAGCAGCGTCGATTTGCCGGTGCCCGACGGTGCGATCAGCGCCACGGTCTCGCCGGGCCAGATGGCGAAATCGGCGCCCTTCAGGATTTCCAGCGGCGCGCCCGCCTCGCTGTAGCGGCGCTCGACCTTCTGCAGCCAGAGGACCGGCGCCTCTTCCCTCACGGTCTCACTCATAGCGCAGCGCCTCGACCGGATCGAGCTTGGCGGCCCGCCAGGACGGGTAGAGCGTGGCGAGCAGCGACAGGACCAGCGCCATGACCAGCACGGTCAGCGTCTCGCCGGTCGACATGTCGGCCGGGATCTGGGTCAGGAAGCGCACGGTCGGGTCCCACAGCGTCGTGCCGGTCGCCCAGGAGACGAACTCCTGGATCTTCTCGATATTGAGGCAGACGACGACGCCGAGGACGAAGCCGGCGAGCGTGCCGACAACGCCGATGGACGCGCCGGTGATCAGGAAGATGCGCATCACCGCGCCGCGCGTCGCCCCCATGGTCCTCAGGATCGCGATGTCCCTCCCCTTGTCCTTCACCAGCATGATGAGGCCGGAGATGATGTTGAGCGCCGCGACGAAGACGATCAGCGTCAGGATCATGAACATGACGTTGCGCTCGACCTGCAGCGCCGAGAAGAAGGTGGCGTTGCGCTGTCGCCAGTCGACGATGAACACCGGCCGCTCGACCGTTTCCGAGACAACGCGCCGGTAATGGTCGATGCGGTCGGCGTTGTCGGTATAGACCTCGATGGAGGAGGCATCGCCCTCGCGGTTGAAGAAGCCCTGGGCCTCCCGGAACGGCATGAAGACGAAGGCCGAATCGTATTCGGTCATGCCGACCTCGAAGATCGCCACGATCGGATAGGCCTTGATCCGCGGCGTCGTGCCCAGCGCCGTCACGTTGCCGCGCGGCGTCAGCAGCGTCAGCATGTCGCCGAGCCTGAGGGAGAGCTGATTGGCGAGCCTCTGGCCCACCATCACGCCCTCGGTGGTGTCGAAATCGTCGAGCCCGCCCTGCTTGATGTTGGCCGAGATCAGCGGCAGGCGCTTGAGATCGGCGGCGAACATGCCGCGCACGATGGTGCCGCCGGCGTTGAACGGCGAGGAGGCCAGCGCCTGGCCCTCGATCACCGGGGCGGCGAGCCTGATGCCCGGCACCCGCATCAGTCGCTGGGCGGCCTCGGCATAGTCGGTCAGCGGCGTGTCGATCGGCTGCAGCACCATGTGGCCCTGCACGCCGAGGATCTTGCCGAGCAGCTCCTTCCGGAAGCCGTTCATCACGGCCATGACGATGATGAGCGTGGCGACGCCCAGCATGATGCCGACGAAGGAGAACCCGGCGATGACCGAGATGAATCCCTCCTTGCGCCGCGCCCGGAGGTAGCGCAGCGAGAGCATCCATTCGAAAGCTGAAAAGGGACGTGTTCCGGTGGCTTCTGACATCGGCCGATCATGTGTGGCGAACCGCAGGGCGCGGACCGTCATGCACAAACTATCTGATTCAGGCCTTCTCGCGACGGGGGCGCGGCAGAATTTCCGGGACGGCCGGCTTCAGGCCGCGTTGACGCGGCGAAACCTGTTGAAAAAGGCGAAGGGCGCGCCCGACAGCAGCACGTCGAGATAGCGCAACGACTGGAAATGGCCGTTCAGCGAGACGCGCGGCAGGGCCGTCAGATGGTCCCGGTGTTCGGGAAAGAGCACGCCGGGACGCGTCGTCACCGCCGTCCTGAAGCCGAGTTCGCGGGCGATCGCAAATTCGCGCGGTCCGGCCGATGTCGGATCGCCGACCGGATAGGCGAAATGCAGCACGGGACGGCCGAGCTCGGCCTCGATGCGCCGGCGCGATTCGATCATCTCCTCCCGCACTTTTTCCTCGGCGAACTTCGCCAGCATCAGGTGGTCGACGGTATGGGCGCCGAAAGTGACGAGCGGATCGGCGGCGAGCGCCCGCACCTCGTCCCAGTCCATGCACAGGCCCCGGCAGATGTCGCGGAAGTCGATGCCGTGGCGCGCCGAGAGGTCGCGCACATAGGCCCTGAGTTCCGTCTCGGGCAGCGAGCGGAGCCACCAGTAGATCTCGTTATAGGCCTCGCGCTTCAGCGCCGCCGTCGAACAGTCGAAATGCACCATCTGGCCGGCGATGGCCGCGGTGATGGTGTTCTGCGTGCGGACCGTGTGTTCCAGCACCAGCCACCACAATTCGCCGTCGTGATCCATGAAGGAGGTCGGCAGGTAGATGGTGAAGGGCACGCCATGGCGCTTCAACACGGGATAGGCGTGCTCGGCATTGTCGCGGTAGCCGTCGTCGAAGGTGAAGGCGACGAAGGGGCGCCCCTCGTCCCCGGCGACGAGCCGGTCGTGCGCCTCGTCGAGCGAGACGATGTCGAACCCGCCGGCGCGCACCCGCCCGATCACGCCCTCGAGAAACTCGGGGGTCACTTCCAGCAGCGCATTGGGAGCGAAATCGCGCGGCTCGGCGGGCCGCACGTGATGGAGCATCAGGATCGCTCCGACGCCGCCGACGTAGGGACGCAGCATCCGGTGCGCACCTGTCAGGTACAGCGCCTCCAGACCGGCCTTGAAGACGGACATCCGCAAGCCGCTCATCCGGGCGACGCTCCTCCACCGCATTGCGCCACGCGCAATTCCCTCATCGGCATGGTGCCAACCATTTCTTGAGACTTCTTTGACAGCCTGCTCACATTGCAGCGAGGCCGAACCCCATGAGCGCGATCGCCGAACCGATGGCCGGCCGGCCCCTGCCCTGCGACCAGAGCGTGGCCGGAGAGGCTGCCCCCTTCGCCGTTCGGGTCGTCGACAATTTCGCCGCGGCCCACGACGACTGGCTGGCGCTGGAGGCGGAGGCCCCGCTCAGCGGCTACCAGCGCCTCGCCTGGCAGGAGACCTTCCAGCGTCATCTCGGCGACGGCGCCGACGGCTGCATCGCGGTCATCGCCGATACCGGCGGCACGGCGCAGGCGCTGCTGCCCTTCGCCATCGTCCGGCGGCGCGGCCTCGCGGTCGCCTCGTTCATCGGCGGCAAGCACGCCAACTTCGCCATGGGACTGTGGCGGCCGGCCTTTGCCCGGACGCTGGGCGCCGCCGAGCTCGCGGCGGCCTTCCGCGCCATCGCCGCCCGGTCTCCGCACCCCATCGACCTCTTCGAACTGACCAACCAGCCGGTCTCCTGGGCGGGCCTCGCCAATCCGCTCGCCCTGCTGCCGCACCGGCCCTCCCCGTCCTTCGGCTACCATCTGGCGCTCGGCCCCGACGCCGACGCCGTGCTCGAGCGCGTCGTCTCCGCCTCGTCGCGGCGCAAGATGCGCAAGAAGGAGCGCAATCTCGCGGAGATCGGGCCGGTTACCTTCGCCGTCGCCGGCGATGCTGCGACCATTGCCCGCTTCACCGACGCCTTCCTCGCCTACAAGGCGGCGCGTTTCGCCGAACTCGGCATTCCCAACGTCTTCGATGTCCCCGGCATGCGCGATTTCATCATCGAGGCTGCGTCGGGTCCGCGTCCGGCGATCGAACTCTGCGCCCTGAAGGTCGGAGACGAAATCGTCGCCCTGTTCGGCGGCTGCATTGCCAACGGACGCTACTCCGGCATGTTCAACGCCATGGCGCCGGGCGACGTGCGGCACGAGAGCCCGGGCGAACTGCTCCTCCATCACCTCATCCGCGACTGCTGCGCCCGCGGGCTGACGGTCTTCGATCTCGGCGCGGGAGAAGCCGACTACAAGTCGAACATCTGCGACGGGGTCGATCCCCTGTTCGACCAGTCGATTGCCGTGTCATGGAAGGGCGCGCTCGCGGCGCGGGCTTTCACAGCGGTCGGAAGCCTGAAGCGCCGCGCCAAGCAGTCTGCGTGGCTGTGGCCGCTGATCGTCAAGGCCCGGCGCCTGCGCGGACGCTCCGCGGCCTGACCGGTCAGGCCGCGACCACCTCGTCCTCGGCGGCGAGCATCACCACCACCGGCTTCAGGCCTGCTCCGGTCAGCCGCGCATAGGCGGACTGGACACCGGCATCGCTCGCCGGCTCCTCGGTGACGACGACCGCATCATCGGCGAGCGCGGCGAGCGCATCGAAGTCGCCGGTCCCGGCCGGCAGACGCCCCGCCACGATCACGACGGCCTCGTAGCTGCGCGCCAGCGCCGCCACGGCGAACTCGACGATCTCCGATGGCGGCCGTCCCATGCCGCCGGCCGGCACCAGATGGGCCGCGGACAACGGGTCCTGATGCAGAATGGCGCCGAAGCCCACGGCCCCGGCGGCGAAGTCGGACAGTCCGGGGGCGACCGGGCCGGCAAGGCCCGACAGCGGCGCGTCCTCGGGATCGATATCGACCATGACCACCCGGCGGCCCGCCTCGGCCAGTTGCCTGCCGAGGGCGAGACCGACGCCGCTCGCGGCGAGCGCATTGCGGGTGGCGATGACGAGCGTGCGGCGGCTCGCACCCCGCTCCGGCCCAGGATCGAGCATCCCGGCCAGGGCCGCGATGCTGTCGGGCTGGGGGACGGAGGCAAGGTCTGGTTCGAAGGCGTCCGATTCGGCCGCGAGCGGCGGCGAAGCGGCGAGGTCATGGGGCGAAGCGAGGTCGTCAGCGGCCTCCTGCCCGTCGAGCTCCGCCTCGTCGCTGCGATCCGCCTCGGCCGGCGCGCCGGCGAGCAGGGCGAGCGTCGCCACGGTCGCGATGGCGAGAATGAAGGTGCCGAGCGTCACGATGAGGATCGTCGGCAGCTTCTTCGGGAAGGCCGGAATGTTCGACACCTGCGCCCGCGAGATGACCCGGGCGTCGGTGGGCAGGTTGGTCAGCGTGTCGCGGGCGGAGGCGTCGCGATAGCGGCCGAGGAGCGATTCGAGCTGGTCGCGCAGAGATTTCGCCTCGCGCTCCAGCACGCGCAACTGCACCTCCTGCTCGCTCGCTTCGCTCGCCTGCTTCTTGGCCTGGTCGAGATTCTGCTGCAGCGCCTCCACGCGCGCGCCTGCGAAGCGCGCATCGTTCTCCAGCACGCGCACGAGCTTCTCGGCCTCCGACCGGACCTGGCCTTCAAGATTGGCGCGCTGGGCCCGCAGCTCGGCGATCCGGGGGTGGCGGGGCCCGAGCGTCGAGGACTGTTCGGCCAATTGGGCGAGAACCGCGGCGCGCTGCTCGTTCAGGCGGCGGATGATCTCGGAGTTGAGGATGTCGCCGGCCTCGATCGGGCGGCCGGACCTCAGGAAATCGCGCAGCAGGCGCGCGCGGGTCTGCGCATCCGACTGCTGCGCGCGCGCGGAGGCGATCTGGCTGTTCACCTCGGCGAGCTGCTGGGCTGTGAGGCTCGTGTTGTTGGAGCCGACGAAGAGGTTCGCCCGCGCGCGGAAGCTCTCGACCCGCCCTTCGGCCTCCTCCACCTTGCGGCGCAGACCGTCGACCTCGCCGGAGAGCCACTCGCTGGCATTGCGCGTCTGGCTGCGCTTGTTGGTCTGCTGCGCCTCGATGAACTTCGCGACGACGACATTGGCGGCCTCGGCGGCCAGTGCCGGATCATGCGATTCGAACTGGATGGCGATGATGCGCGACTTGTCGACCTGATAGGCGGTCAGCTTTTCGAAGTAGCTGCGCAGCACCCGCTCCTCGGCGGTCATGCTGAGCGGGTGCTCCGCCAGCCCCAGAAGCATCAGCACCTGCTTGATCGGATTGAAGCTGCGCAGCGCAGGGTCGAACTCGGGCTTGCGGGAGAGATCGAGCTGCAGCGCCACAGCCTTGCCGACATCGCGCGACAGGATGAGCTGGACCTGGCTGAGCACGGCCTCCTGATCCACGGCGGCGCGATCGGCCGAACCGGACCGGTCGATGTCGGGGCGGGTATAGGCGCTCTCGCCGTTCTCCACGAGGATTCGCGCTTCCGAGCGGTAGGTCGGCGTGGTCAGGCTGACAGCGGCGAAACTGCCCCCCAGGGCAAGGAGGGTCGGCACGGCGATCCAGAGCCGGCGCGCCCAGATCGACCGCGCAAGCCCCGCCAGGTCGAGGTCGACCAGCGAAGGCCTCCCGGAAACGGCGCGTGTCCGTTCGCCTGCCCCATGCATGTCTGTCGCCGCCTCCGGAACTCACCCTTGAGGCCATCAGAAATCATTAGGGTTGCCATCGCGTTAATTGCCCGGATGCGATGTCCGCCGCGCTCAGCCTTTCTTAACCACGTCCGTCGATGATCGCGCCATGTTGACCCTTCAGTCCCGAGGTGCCGGCGTCATGCGCTCTATCCTGCTCGTTTCGGCGACGGCGCTGATCCTTGCCGGGTGCGCCGGCCGCCCCGCCGCCGGACCGGGAACACTGGTCGATACGACGCGCGGAACCGTCGGACCGGTCGATCCCCGCGGTTCGCTCGTGCCGCACGAGCAGATCATGCCGCGCGGACCCTACCTGCTCGACACCGGCGACCGTGTGCGCGTGGTGGTCTTCGGCCAGGAAGGCCTGACCAATTCCTATGCCGTCGACGCGGCGGGAACCATTGCGATGCCGCTGATCGGCACCGTCCCCGTGACGGGACGCTCCACCGAGGTGCTGGCCCGGGACATCGCCGCACGCCTGCGCGGCGGCTTCATCCGCGATCCCAGCGTCTCCGTCGAGGTCGAGACCTACAGGCCCTTCTTCATCATGGGCGAGGTGGCGGCCGGCGGGCAGTTTCCCTTCGTCACCGGCATGACGGCGCAGAACGCCATCGCCATTGCCGGCGGGTTCACGCCCCGCGCCAACCGCTGGAGCATCGAGGTCACGCGCAAGCTCAACGGCCAGCTCTACCGCGCCGACGTGCCGCTGACCCACCCGCTCGCCCCCGGCGACACCGTGGTGGTGCGCGAACGCTGGTTCTGACGCCTTGGGCGCTCCGCTGTCCATCGTCCATGTCATGCGCGCGCCGGTCGGCGGGCTGTTCCGCCACGTCGTCGACCTGGCCGGCGAACAGGCCGCGCGCGGCCACCGGATCGGCATTGTGGCGGACGCCTCGACAGGCGGCGACAGGGCCGAGGCCATCTTCGAGGGATTGAAGCCCCTTCTCGCGCTCGGGCTGACGCGGGTGCCGATGAGCCGCGAACTCGGCGCCGCCGACTGGTCCGCCGGCTGCGCGGTCGGCCGTGTCCTGTCGGACCATGCGGTGGACGTCGTCCACGGTCACGGCTCCAAGGGCGGGGCCTTCGCCCGGCTCGCCGGCGGATCGCGGGTGAAGGTCTATACGCCGCACGGCGGAAGCCTGCACTACTCGCGTTCGACCCCCGTCGGCCTTGTCTATCTGACGCTCGAGCGTATCCTCGCCGCCCGCACCGACCTGTTCCTGTTCGAAAGCCTCTACGGGTTCAACGCCTTCGCCGCCAAAGTCTGCAAGCCGAAGGGGCTGGTGCGGGTCGTGCACAACGGCGTCAGCGAGGGCGAGTTCGCGCCGGTCCCGCCGCGCGCCGACGCCACCGACCTCCTCTTCATCGGCGAGTTGCGCAAGCTGAAGGGCGTCGATGTCCTGATCGACGCCATCGCCCTGCTGCACGGGCGCGGCCAGCGCCTGTCGGCCACCATCGTCGGCGATGGACCCGACGCGGCCGCCTTCCGCCAGCAGGTGTCGGCGGCAGGTCTTGCCTCTCACGTGACCTTCACCGGCGCCATGCCGGCGCGCGAGGCCTTTAGCCGCGGCAGGCTCCTCGTCATCCCCTCGCGCGCGGAATCCCTGCCCTACATCGTCCTCGAGGCGGGAGCGGCCGGCCTGCCCCTGCTGGCCAGCGCCGTCGGCGGCATTGGCGAGATACTCGGCCCCGATGCCGACCGGCTCGTGCCGCCCGGCAGCGACTGGGCGCTAGCGGCCGCCGTCAGCCAGGCCTTCGGGGACTGGGACGAGACGCTGTCCCTCGCCGCGCGGCTGAAGGAGCGGGTCCAGGCCGGCTTTTCCGTCACCGCCATGACCGACGGCGTTCTCGCGGCCTATCGCGACGCGCTGGCGCAGGCTCGCTGAGCATCGTCTCGACAGGATCAAGCGAAAAGCAACCTTTGGCGGTTAATCCTGCTTCACCGCAGGACGCGTCACGCGCCGGCCGGGCGCGAAGGGGATCCCGATCATGTTGGGCTTTACGGGACGAGACATCATGAAGGCGGCCGAATCCGCGCCCCCGGCAAGGCCGGCGAGCGAGGGGCACAGACCTCTTTCGGACCTTGCCACCCGCATCGCCGACGAGGCCATCGGTCCAGTCTACTCATCGGTCGTGCTCGCCGGAGTCGTCCGCCTCGTCGAGTTCGTCGTTGTGCTGGCGCTCGGCGCGACGATCTACATGGGCTGGGTCTATCCGGTTCACGGCGTCCAGTGGCCGTCCACCGTCGGCCTGTTCGGACTGGCATCGCTGGCCCTCGCCGCGTTCCAGACCGCCGGCCTCTACGACATCCACGTCTTCCGCACCCATGTCGCCCAGTTCGGTCGGCTGTTCCTCGCCTGGTCGCTGGTCTTCCTCGGGGCAGTCGCCATCGCCTTCTTCCTCAAGACCGGCGAGGAACTCTCCCGCGTCTGGCTCGGCGCCTGGTACCTTTCCGGCCTCGTGGTCCTGACCAGCCTGCGCGTCGCACTCGCCCAGGTCGTCCGCACCTGGTCGCGCGCCGGTCGCCTGCAGCGCCGCGCCGTCGTCGTCGGCGGCGGCGAGCCGGCAGAGGAACTGATCCGCTCCATCCTCGCCCAGTCCGATTCCGACGTCACCATCTGCGGCACCTTCGACGACCGCACCGACGACCGTTCGCCGGCCCACGCCGCCCATGTGCCGAAGCTCGGCAGCGTCGACGATCTCCTCGAATTCGCCCGCCGCACGCGCGTCGACCTCGTCATCGTCACCATTCCGATGTCGGCCGAGAAGCGCGTCCTCGAAATGCTGCGCAAGCTCTGGGTGCTGCCGGTGGACATCCGCCTCGCCGCCCACACCGCCAAGCTGCGCTTCCGTCCGCGCGCCTATTCCTACATCGGCAACGTTCCGGTCCTCGACGTCTTCGACAAGCCGATCCAGGACTGGGACATCGTGATGAAATGGGTCTTCGACAAGATCGTCGGAACCGCGGCCCTCATCGCCCTGTCGCCGATCTTCATCCTGACGGCCATCGCCGTGAAGCTCGATTCGAAGGGGCCGGTGTTCTTCCGTCAGAAGCGCTACGGCTTCAACAACGAGATGATCGAGGTCTTCAAGTTCCGCTCTATGTACACCGACATGAGCGATGCGACCGCCTCCAGGCTCGTGACCAAGGGCGATCCGCGCGTCACCCGCGTCGGCCGCTTCATCCGCAAGACCTCGATCGACGAACTGCCGCAGCTCTTCAACGTTGTCTTCTACGGCAACCTGTCGCTGGTCGGCCCCAGGCCCCACGCCGCCCATGCCAAGGCCGCCGACAAGCTCTACGACGACGTGGTCGACGGCTATTTCGCCCGCCATAAGGTGAAGCCCGGCATCACCGGCTGGGCGCAGATCAACGGCTGGCGCGGCGAGACCGACACGCCGGAAAAGATCCAGCGCCGCGTCGAGCACGACCTCTACTACATCGAAAACTGGTCGGTGCTCTTCGACCTCTACATCCTCGCCAAGACGCCGCTGTCCCTCGCACGGCACCGCGAGAACGCGTTTTGACCCTCGCCATCCCCTCGCCCCGCGCCGGGGGGATCGCCCGCGACGGTAAAGAGCCGCTTCGCCGCGCCGCCCTCTGGCTCATGCTGGTGGGCGGCGCCTTCGTCTTCGCCGAGCCTTCTCCCTACGAGATCGGCGCGCTCATCGCCATCGGCGTCTTCGCGCTCACGGGCGGACTGAGACTGCGTGCGGTCCACGCGCCGCTCGTCCTCGTCCTCATCGTCTATTGTCTCGGGCTGACGACCGCCGGCATCCCCGTCCTCGGGGCGACCAAGGTCGCGCCCTGGCTCGCGGTCTCCTGGTATCTCGCCCTCACCATGATCTTCTTCGCCGTGATCGCGGCGGAGGAGACCGACGCGCGCATGTCGATCATCATCCGGGCCTGGACGCTGGCCGCCCTGATTGCGGCGGTGGCGGGAATCGCCGGGTATTTCCGCCTGTTCCCCAAGGCCTTCGACCTGTTCACCCTCTATGGCCGCGCCAAGGGCACGTTCAACGATCCAAATGTATTCGGGCCCTTCCTCATTCTGCCGATGATCGTGGCCATGCAGGCCTTCTACCGCGGCCATGCCGGCGCGATGGTCCGGGCCGGCGGCGTCTTCGCTGTTCTGCTCGTCGGTTTGCTGCTGTCGTTTTCGCGCGGCGCCTGGGTCCATTTCGCGCTGTCAGCGGCGATCATGACCGGTCTGATGTTCGTCACCGCACGGTCGACGGCCGAGCGCATCCGCATTCTCGCGGTCGTCTGCGCCGGTCTCCTGCTGCTCGCGGCCCTCGTCGGCGTTCTTCTGTCCATCGACAAGGTGGCGGAGTTGATGAAGGAGCGGGCGAATTTCAACCAGAGCTACGATGCCGGCCCGATGGGCCGGTTCGGCCGCCATGCCTATGGCTGGCAGATGGCCCTGGACCGGCCGATGGGCATCGGACCTCTGCAGTTCACCCGCTTTTTCCCCGAAGACGCCCACAACGTTTATCTGAACTCCTTCATGGCGGGCGGCTGGACAGGCGGTATCGCCTATCACGTCCTCGTCGGGCTGACGCTCGCAGTGGGTCTTGCCGCATCGCTGATGCGCACGCACTGGCAGCCGATCACCATCGCCGTCTTCGCCACTTTCTGCGGCCTCGCTTTCGAGGGAAAGATCATCGATACCGACCACTGGCGACATTTCTGGGTGCTCGGCGGACTTCTCTGGGGACTGGCCATCGCCAAGCGGGTTGCGGCGGCGCGCGAAACGTCCTAAATCCCCCGCACGGTCGGAGTGTAGCGCAGCCCGGTAGCGCACTTGCATGGGGTGCAAGGGGTCGGAGGTTCGAATCCTCTCACTCCGACCAATTTCCCTCACATCGCCACGTTGGTTTCGGTTCAGGGCGGAACTGTCGGAAGCCCCGCGGGTTCATTTGGCAGGAGGACTTCTGTCATGACCCATCACGACCCCCGCGATCCCGACCGCATCGCTCTCGAACCGACCCGCCTCGACGGCGGCCGCCGCCCCGACCTCGACCCGCCGACGGATCCGCGGCTTGCCCGTGGCACCGCCAACAACTGGGGGCTGATCGGCGGCCTCGCCGCCGTTCTCGTCCTCGGTATCGTCATTTTCTCGATGATGGGGGGCAACCCCGGCAACCCGACGTCGCCCGTGACGCAGACGAGCGCGCCGGCCCCGACGCAGACGACTGCTCCGGCTCCGGCCCAGCAGCCGGCTCCCGATCCGGCGACCACCGGTTCGACCCCGCCGCGCCAGGCGCCCTGACGCCGATACGCCTTCACTCTCGATAACTGCCGCGGCGCGGGTCCCAAAGGGATTCGCGCCGTGTGCGTTTTCGCGTGTGGAACCGATCGCTTCCGGCCGTTCATGGCATGGGTGCCCCCACGAACGGCCCGGTGTTCCCAGTCAACCGGCCGGACTGGCCCGTTTCTCCGGGGTGTCCTCGAAGGCATTCGCGAACATCAGCGCGACGACCGCCGTGAGGCCGGCCGCGCTGAGGAAATTGAGGCGCTGGAACGCTGCGATCTCGTCCGGTCCGTAGATGTGGAACGGCGCCCCAAGCCACGCGTCTGGCAGAAGGTAGATCCCGTAGCAGGCCGCAGCGAAGGCAAAGCCGATCCTGCGTTCGTGCCTGCGGAACAGCAGGATCGCCAGCACGATGCAGGGCATGAGGAAGGCGTCGACGCCGGACGACGCGCCGAACATGAACCGGCACAACAGCGTGTTGCCGATGCCGGCGACCAGGAGGCCCGCGCGGCCGAGCAGGGAATCGCGTCGCGCCAGAGCCGGGACCGCTAGGAAGAGCGGCGTCGACAGGAAGGTCACGAAGGCCGGCCAGATCGTCGGCGAGACGGCCCAGGAGAGATAGAGCGGGTAGAAGGGCTGGTTCGAGGCGACCAGCATCGCCACCGTGTTCGCAGCGGCCGTCCGTGGATCGGAATGCCCCGCATAGCGGCGGTATCGCTCGATCGGTCCGGCGGCAGTCGGATGGGGCATGTTCGCTCTCCTGTGCCTCGCCAAACAGTCGTTCGATCTACGCAGCGGTGCGCCGGCCGGCTCACATCGCTCGACCGGTGCAGGGAGCTGTGGTTCGACGCGCGCGGCAGGCGTCGGGGAACCTTGAGCCTCCCCATCGGTTCAGATGAAACCAAGGAGAGCCCTCATGATCGCCCGCCGCACCGCCCTCACCGCCCTGCTTTTTGCGTTTTCGGCGCTGCCGTCGGCCGCCCAGGTACCGCCTGCCCAGCAGGACGGGGGCATGGGCGGGGCGAGTTCGGCCGGCGGATCCTCGGGCGGCGGCATGACCGCCGACGACGAGCAGGCCCAGGGCGTCGAGGCCGGCCATGAGGGTCGCCCGATCCCCGATCCCGAGAAGCGCGAGGAGGGACTGGAGGCCGTCGAGGTCGATCCGTCGACCGACCCGCGCAGCCCGGCTTCGGGAGGCGTCCCCAACCCGCCGGCACCGGCGCCGGCGACGCGCTGAGGCCGCCCGCGGTCCTAGTACGGGCTGATTTCCCCTGCTGACGACCGGACGAACCCGTCGAGAAGGGCTTCGCCGGCCCTTACCGGCCCCAGCGCAGGACCATGGCGTCGCGGTCACGCGCCAGTTCGATCAATCCCGCCTGCGCCGCCGGATGGGGCAGTTCCAGCGGGTGGCGCACGGCCGCCGAACCGATGACGCCGCCCTCCTTCATCAGAATCTTGGCCGCCGCCAGCCCGCACTGGCGATTCTCGTAGTTGATCAGCGGCAGCCAGCGCTCATAGGCCGTCTTGGCCGCCTCCCGGTCGCCGGCGAGATAGGGATCGATGATGGTGCGGATCCCGTCGGGATAGCCGCCCCCGGTCATCGATCCGGTCGCGCCGGCGTCGAGATCGGCCATCAGGGTGATCGCCTCCTCGCCGTCCCATGGCCCCTCGATGGCGCTGCCGCCGAGTTCGAGAATCGCCCGGAGCTTGGCCGCCGCCTGCGCCACCTCGATCTTGAAATAGGCGACGTTCCCGATCTCGCGCGCGAGCCTTGCCAGGAAGGCCGGCGACAGCGGCGTGCCGGCGACCGGCGCATCCTGGATCATGATCGGGATGGAGATGGCGTCGGATACCTTGCGGAAGAAGGCCTCGATCGCCGCTTCGCCCACCCGGAACGTCGCGCCGTGATAGGGCGGCATGATCATCACCATCGCCGCGCCGCGCTCCTGCGCGCTCCGCGACCGCTCGGCACAGATATGGCTGGCAAAGTGCGTCGTCGTGACGATCACAGGCACCCGTCCCGCCACATGGTCGAGCACCGCATCCATCACGGTCTCGCGCTCGGCATCCGTCAGCACGAACTGCTCGGAGAAGTTGGCGAGGATGCACAGACCCTGCGAGCCGGCATCGATCATGAAATCGATGCAGCGGCGCTGGCCCTCGAGATCGAGCGTGCCGTCGGCGTGGAAGATCGTCGGAGCGACGGGAAAGACGCCGCGATACGGGCGCTGGAACGACATGGGCTAGACCTCCCTGGACCTGCTTGTTGCCGGCCGCAGCCGGAGACACCAGCATGCTGTGTCGCGCTTCCCGCGTCGACATTCGGCTGCGCATGGCGCGCCCGCTCGGGGCACGGATAGCGCGGAGTTCAGCGGGACAGGATCTCGACCATCGCCGCATACCCACGCGAGCGGGCAAGAGCGAGGGGTGTCTGGCCGTTGCGGTCTGCGATGTCGCGCCGGGCGCCGGCCTGCACCAGGCGGCGGGCGGTATCGGTATGGCGCGGTCCACCGTCGCCGAGGACGACGGCCTCGATCAGCGCGGTCCAGCCGAGATTGTTGACGTGGTCGAGCGGCGCGCCGGCATCGATCAGCACCTGAACCACCTCGGCATGGCCGAGATGGGCGGCGGCGATAAGGGCCGTGCCGTTGTAGGGGCTCGTGATCTGCTTCGCATCGCCACCGATGGCGAGCGCCACCCTCAGCGTTACGACGTCATCGGCGACGGAGGCGATGGTGACGCAGTCATAGGCCCGTCCCTCCATGGCCTTCGGGTCGGCGCCCTGCGCCACCAGCAGGCGCATCGCCTCCGCCTGGCGGGCGAAGCAGGCGACGTGCAGCGGCGTCCGCCCCGCCCCGTCGCGGCCGTTCGGGTCCGCGCCCCCGCGCAGCGCATTGCGGAGCGCCGCGAGATCGCCCGCATGGGCGGCCTTGTGCAGGCCACGGTAGGCGGCGAGTTCCACCGCGCTCGGGGGCGTCTGCGCCGGCGCGGCGTGGGGCGTGGCGAAGGCCGCAAGGCAAAAAAACACAAGGCCCAGGCGTGTGCTGCTCATGGTGTCCTCCCGTTGCCGTTCGGGCAGGCCATGCCGACGGCACGTCTTTGGCGCCGCTGGTCCTGCGCGTCCTGACTTCACGTTCTCACCGCGGCCGCCTTCCGCGCAAAGGCCTTCATTGCGAACAAAACAGGAAACGTGCTGACAATGCCGTCAACACAGACATGATTCGGAGCCGATGCCCGCCGCCTTCCTGCAATCGCTCAATGCCGAACAGCGGCGCGCCGTCGAGCACGGCATTGCTGAACGGAACGCGGCCCCGGCCACGCCGCTGCTGGTGATCGCGGGCGCCGGCTCGGGCAAGACCAACACGCTGGCCCATCGCGTCGCCAACCTGCTGGTCAACGGGGCCGATCCGAGACGCATCCTCCTGGTCACCTTCTCGCGCCGGGCGGCCGCCGAGATGAGCCAGCGCGTCGCGCGCATCTGCCGGAAGGCGATGGGCGAAGCGGCGGGTGTGATGACGGAAGCCATGACCTGGGCAGGCACCTTCCACGGCATCGGCGCGCGCCTCATCCGGGACCATGCCGAGCACCTCGGCCTCGACCCGCATTTCACCATCCATGACCGCGAGGACAGCGCGGACCTGATCAATCTCGTCCGCCATCAGCTCGGGTTCTCCCGCACGGAGCAGCGCTTTCCGACCAAGGGCACCTGCCTTGCCGTCTATTCGCGCTGCGTGAATGCGGAACAGCCGGTCGGCGCCGTGCTCGGCGAGACCTTTCCCTGGTGCACCTCATGGGAGGCCGAGTTGAAGGCGCTGTTCGGCGCCTATGTCGAGGCCAAGCAGGCCCAGAACGTCCTCGACTACGACGACCTGCTGCTGTGCTGGGCGCAGGCAATGAGTGACGCAGACCTCGCCGCCGCGATCGGCGGCCTGTTCGACCATGTGCTGGTCGACGAGTATCAGGACACCAACCGCCTGCAGGCTTCCATCCTGCACGCCCTCAAGCCCGACGGACGTGGCCTGACGGTCGTCGGCGACGACGCCCAGTCGATCTACTCCTTCCGAGCTGCCGAAGTGCGCAACATCCTCGACTTCCCGGCCGCCTTCTCGCCGCCCGCAGAGGTCATCACCCTGGAGCGGAACTACCGGTCGACGCAGCCCATCCTCGCCGCAGCCAATGCCGTGATCGGCGAGGCGGCGGAGCGCTTCACCAAGAACCTCTGGACCGACAGGACCTCGGCCGAGCTCCCCCAGATCGTCAGCGTTCGCGACGAGAACGAGCAGGCGCGCTTCATCGCCGACGCGGTGCTGGAGGGACGCGAACGCGGGATGGCGCTGAAGGATCAGGCGGTGCTGTTCCGCACCTCGCACCACAGCGGCCCGGTCGAGGTGGAACTCACCCGGCGCAACATCCCCTTCCGCAAGTTCGGCGGCCTGAAGTTCCTCGATGCGGCGCATGTGAAGGACCTGCTGGCGCTGCTGCGACTTGCCGAGAACCCGCGCGACCGCGTCGCCGGCTTCCGGGCCCTCCAGCTTCTGCAAGGCGTCGGCCCCACTTCCGCCGGGCGTATTCTCGACGAGCTTGGCCAGACAGGTTCGCTCGCGACGGTTGCCGCCCCTCCCCGCTGCGGCGACGACTGGCGGTGTTTCATCGCGGCCGTCGAGGATCTTGCGACGGGGCGATCCGGCTGGCCGGGGGAGTTGGAGGTGGCGCGGCTCTGGTACCAGCCGCATCTTGAGCGCATCCACGAGGATGCAAGCGCACGCCAGGCGGACCTCGTCCAGCTGGAGCAGATCGCCTGCGCCTATCCGAACCGGACGCGGTTCCTGACCGAGCTGACGCTCGATCCCCCCGACGCCACCAGCGATCATGCCGGTCCGCCGCACCTGGACGAGGACTATCTGATCCTCTCGACGATCCATTCGGCCAAGGGCCAGGAGTGGAAATCGGTCTTCGTTTTGAATGCGGTGGACGGCTGCATGCCCTCCGATCTCGGGACCGGCACCGCCCGGGAGATCGAGGAGGAGCGCCGGCTGTTCTATGTCGCCATGACCCGCGCACGTGACGAACTGCGCATCATGACGCCGCTACGCTTCTACGTGCATGGCCAGGCGGCGCGCGGCGACCGCAATGTCTTCGCCTCGCGCACGCGCTTCATCCCGGGGAAGGCGCTCGGCCGGTTCGAACGCGTGTCGTGGCCGGCGGCGACTGCCGCCGCGCCGCTACGGCCGACCGGCGC
This sequence comes from Phreatobacter aquiterrae, assembly GCF_053471285.1. Taxonomy (NCBI): domain Bacteria; kingdom Pseudomonadati; phylum Pseudomonadota; class Alphaproteobacteria; order Hyphomicrobiales; family Phreatobacteraceae; genus Phreatobacter; species Phreatobacter aquiterrae. The sequence goes on from NZ_JBJPHW010000012.1 coordinate 87,650, forward strand.
CGGGCCACGCATCGACGTCGGCGCCAGGCTGCGGGGCATGTGGCGGTAGCTGCGGATCGCTCTCAATGACAACGAGATCGTCGACGCTTCGCCATTCGCGCCTGCAGCGCCCCTTAGCGCCCGTCGATACGAAGACCCTTGTCATCGACACGAATCTCCAGGCCGGGGCGGCGATCACGCTCATAGAAATAGGCAGCCACCGCCGCCACCGAGACGACCCCCAGGACTGCGACAATGACCAGAAGGGTCGGGCGGGACAAGGACATGGCGGTCTCCGGTTGAGCGGAAGATCAACACGGATGACCCTCTGTGGTTCCAACGCCGGCGCTTGCCGGGTCAGCCGCGCGAACCACCCGTCCTTCCACGCCGGCGCTGGCCTGATCGAGGCCGACCATCGGCAGCGGGTTCATTGCACGTAGGTCGTGGAGAAATCGACGACCTTGACCACCACAGACTCATTCACGTCGATCTCGATCACCGAGGTGGACGAGAACTTGTACGAGCGCCCATCCTTCATCTGCTCGATTGCGGCGTGCGAGAGTTCGCGCGAGCCCCGCAAGACGTAACGCCTCATGGCTCCGGTCCCGAGCGCGACCGGCTTGATCGGGATGGCATGGCAAACCCTGTATCCAGCCTTGTCCGATGGCGATTGAGCGCATTCCTGCCCCTGAAATGCGAATTGCACCGGATTTTTCGTGTGAACCCGCAGGCGTTCAATTTTCGCATGCGGCGGCAACGCCCCGGCAATCAGGCTAATCCCAAAATCGAAATCGCTGACAACGCCAGATTCCGACTCGCGCGCGGAAATATTTCCGAGCTCGACCCAAACGTCCAACGTCGTGAGGACTTGGGATTGCTGCATGGCGCTGCGCCGCTCTGACGATCAGTCGAATGATGGAGGTAGAACGTTACAGAACGCAACGCTGTTCCACGAAAGGTGTTAACCGCCAAAACTATGCAGTTGCAGGAACGCCGCAGCCCTGGACCTTTTGTTCACATCCCCGGATTCGCCTCCACAATCGCCCGACCTGCTCCGTCGGTCGATCCACGGCGATCGCAGGCGGCACCACGACCCGGGACATCACCCGGATGTCCCGCGCGACGGAGGATCGAACCGATCGCGAAAGGACGGCCGCACGATGGAGGAAGCGCTTCGCCCATTCGTCAGCGCTGTAGAGCGTTTGTGGCGTTGCGGAATTAATGGCGCTCCCTACGGGATTCGAACCCGTGTACCCAACGTGAAAGGCTGGTGTCCTAGGCCTCTAGACGAAGGGAGCGAACCGCTTGGCGGCGGCGGGCGTTATAGGGGTGTTCCCCGCCGCCATCAAGCGCCGTGCGTGTGTTTTCAACTCGCCTTGATGGAATTCTCCCGCACCACGTCGCCCCACACCCGCATCTGCGTTGCGAAGAACGATCGCAGTTCGGCAGGCCCGGTGGTCATCAGCTTGATCTGCTGCGTCTCGGTCAGCTGTTTCTCGATCGCAGGCTCGCGGAAGGCCGCCGCCAGCGCCTGCTGGAAGCGTGCGACGATCGGTCCCGGCGTCCCGGCCGGCGCGAAGACGCCCCACCACGCATCGGCCTCGAAGCCGGCAAAGCCGCTTTCGGCCACGGTCGGCACGGCCGACAGCGTCGCCGCGCGCTGGGCGCCGGTCTGGACGATGGGCCTGAGCGTGCCGGCGGACAGGTGGGCGGCAAGAACCGCGACCGAGGCGATGGACAGCGGGACGTGGCCGCCGAGCGCGTCGTTGATGAGCGGCCCGCCGCCGCGATAGGGGATGTGGTTGAACGTCGTCCCGGCGCGACTGGCAAGCTGCGTCATCGCGAGATGGCCGAGGCTGCCGTTGCCGATGGTCCCGTAGGGGATGCCGCCCGGCCGCTCCTTGCCCGCCCGGATCACCTCGTCGAGGGTGCGGAAGGGCTGCGAGGGATGGGTGACGATCACCATCGGCGCCGTGCCGATGAGCATGACCGGATCGAGATCCTTGATAGAATCGAAGGGCATGTTTGGCAGAAGCGTCGGGTTGACCGCGTGCGTGTCGAAGACGAACAGCCAGGTGTTGCCGTCCGGCGGCGCCTTGGCGACCGCGTTGGCCCCGACGCTTCCGCCGGCGCCCGGCCGGTTCTCGATGATGACGGTGGCGCCGAGGCTGCGCTCCAGCATGGGCTGGGCAAGGCGCGCTAGGGCATCGACCGAGCCGCCGGCCGGAAAGGGGGCGACGATCCGGATGGTGCCGGAGGGCCAGGTCTGCGCCCTGAGGACGGCAGGGGACATCGGTGCGACGAGGGCCGCGGCCACGAGGCCGCGGCGGGTGAGGTTCGGCATAGGCGTTCTCCCGGTGGTTGGCGGCGGGGGCGTCGAGGCCCCTGCCCGATCGGGAGTATAGGACGCTCTTACGGGATGCGAAGCACCCAGCCGGGCTGGATCAGGTCGGGATTGACGATCGGCGGATTGTTGGCCGCGACGATCTTCGGATAGTCCGCGCCCTTGCCGTAGTGGGTCTCGGCGATCTTCCAGAGCGTGTCGCCCTTCTTCACCGTATACATCCGCGCCGCCGGCGTCTCCGCCTGAACGATGAGCTTGCTGGTATCGACCTGCGCGACGCCCACCGTATTTCCGAGCGCCAGGATGATCCGCTCCGCCTCCTCCTGAGATTTGACGGTGCCCGAGAGCTGGACGTTGTTGCCGGCAGAATCGATCTGCAGCTTGCTGGTGTCGAATCCGTGGCTGGCGACCTCCTGGGTGAGTGCCGGAGCCGGAGCGGCCTGTGCATCGCTCGCGCCGATCAGCTTCTTGCCGACGTTCTTGACGAAATCGAAGAAACCCATGCTCATCTCCTCACTGACATGCCGGCCCGATAGTGACGGCGTTCGTCAGACTAGCCGCAGGACAAGCGGCTGACCAGCCGACATTCCGCGGCGGAAGCGGATCACGCCTCGACACGGTGCTGCGGTGCGATGGCGCGGTGCGATGCAGCATGACCAGCTGTGGACAACATGGCTCCCACCGGAATGAACCGTTGCCGTAACGGCAGCTGCACGATGCAATCCCTTCGTCGGCTCAGCCGATTCCTTTTTCGTCACTGTTGCGTTCGGGTTCGCCATGAAGGATCGGGCGTCGGTGGTTCCATCCATGGCGGAGGGTAGTGCGCTGGACGACGGCCTCGTCTCGCTGGTCCAGTGGCGTCTGCGTGATCCGGCCTGGTCTCCCTCCTTCGCCGACCTGCTGGAGGACGTGAGAACCTGCATCGATCCGGCGGCCCAGCCGGGCATGATCCTCGCCGCCTTGCGCGATGCCCTGAAGGCGGATGACGGGCTTGCCGCCCGCGCCCGCACCCTCGCCATCCAGGCGCAGCAGTTGATGGCAGGCCGCGAGGCGCGCGTAAGCCCCCCTCCACGTCCCGCGCTGGCCACGTCGGCCCTCAAGCGCCTCGCCGACATGCGCCCCGTCATCCTCGGGGGGTGAGCTAGCGCGTCACCGGCACCGCCGCATCGAGCAGGCGGAACTGTGCGCGCTCCCGCCCCTGCCAGCGGTTGATCGAGGCCGTACCGGCGAAATGTAGCGGCTGGCCGCGCCGGTCCGCCAGCATGCGGCCCAGGGGCTGGCCGGCGGCCCGGAAGGCGATCGCCTCGACGGTCTTGCCATCGCCGCTGCGCAGGCGGGCGCGCAGATGGGAGCCCGCAAGTTCGTCGACATGGGCGAGGGTGTGGGCGGGAAGGACGAGCACGGGCTCCGGGTTGCCGGTCCCGAACGGCCCCGCCCGGTCCAGCATCTCCACGAGGTCGGTCGTCAGCGCTCCAGCCGTTGTGGCCGCATCGACCAGCAGGGCGTCATCCCGCCGCGCGCGTTCGACCGCCTCGGCGAGGCCCGCCTCGAGAAACGCGCGGAACTCCGCGAGTCGGTCGCGATGAACGGTGATCCCCGCCGCCATCGCGTGGCCGCCGCCCTTGAGGACGATACCGGCGGTAACCGCCCGGCGCACGATGGCGCCGAGGTCGACGCCGGGCAGCGACCGCCCGGAGCCGGTGCCGAGGTCGCCGGTGAAGGCGACAGCGAAAGCCGGGCGCTTGAAGCGCTCCTTCAGCCGCGAGGCCACCAGCCCGACAACGCCGGGGTGCCAGCCGTTGCCGGCCGTGACCACCACCGAGGAGCCCTCCTCCAGCGGCCCCAGCGACGCCAGCGCTTCTGCCTCCGCCTCCTCCAGCGTGCCGATCTCCACCACCTGCCGCTCGCGGTTGAGACGGTCGAGTTCGGCGGCGATGCGGCCGGCCTCCAGCGTGTCCTCGGTCATCAAGAGGCGCAGGCCGAGCGCCGCGTCGCCGATCCGGCCGCCGGCATTGATGCGCGGTCCGAGCAGGAAGCCGAGGTGATAGGGCGTCGGCGGCCCGTCGAGCCGCGCGACGTCCATGAGGGCCCTGAGGCCGGCATTCTCGCGTCGTCGCATCACGGCAAGGCCGCGGGTGACGAAGGCGCGGTTGAGTCCGGTGAGAGGCACGACGTCGGCGACGGTTCCGAGCGCCACGAGGTCGAGCAGCCCCATGAGATCCGGTTCAGGGCGCGCGGTCGTCCAGTGTCCTTTGCCGCGCAGGTGGCGGTTGAGCGCCACCACCAGCATGAAGGTGACGCCGGCGGCACAAAGTTGCCCGAGGCCGGAGAGGTCATCCTGCCGGTTCGGATTCACGACCGCCTCGACGGCCGGAAGCGTCTCGTCGGCCTGGTGGTGGTCGCAGACGACGACGTCAAGGCCGATGGCCGCGGCCTCGCCGAGCACCTGGTGGCTGGTCGTGCCGCAGTCGAGCGTGACGAGCAGCGTCGCCCCCTTCCCCGCCAGCATTCGCAGCGCCTCGGCGTTCGGGCCGTAGCCCTCGAAGATGCGGTCGGGAATGTGCAGGAAGGGATCGAGCCCTGCCGCCCGGAGGAACAGCGCAAGGACCGCCGAGGACGAGGCGCCGTCGACGTCGTAGTCGCCGAAGATGGCCACCTGCTCGCCGGTCAGCACCGCCTTGGCGAGACGCTCGACCGCCCGGTCCATGTCGGTGAGGACGGAGGGGTCCGGCATGGCGGTGCGGATGGTCGGGTCGAGGAAGTCCGCCGCCGTCTCGGTCGACACGCCGCGGCCCGCCAGCACGCGGGAGAGGATGTCCGGCAGGCCGTGCGCCTGGGTGATCGCCAGCGCCTGCGCCCGCCCGGGATCGTCGAGCCGGTCGCGCCAGGCGCGGCCCAGCGCCGACCGTTCGATGCCCAGAAACAGCCGGCGGCGATCCATCGGCTCAGTCGAGGTGGAATTTCTCGAACTGGCGGTGCTCTCCGAAGATGCGGCGCACGGTGCCGGTCGTCGAGCGATAGACGATGGTCTCGGTGGTGATCAGGTCGGGGCCGAAGACCACGCCCTTCAGCAGCGCGCCGTCGGTGACGCCGGTGGCCGAGACGATGACGTCACCGGAGGCCATCTCCTCCATCTCGTACTTCTTGTTCGGGTCCTTGACGCCCATCTTGCGGGCGCGCTCCACCTTGGCCTCGGTGTCGAGGATGAGACGAGCCTGCATCTGGCCGCCGACGCAGCGCAGCGCCGCCGCAGCCAGCACGCCCTCGGGGGCGCCGCCGATGCCGAGATAGATGTCGATGCCCGTCTCCAGCGCATTGGCCGTATGGATCACGCCGGCGACGTCGCCATCGGTGATGAGGCGGATGGCGGCGCCCGTGCCGCGCACCGCCTCGATCAGCTTCGAATGGCGTGGCCGGTCCATGATCAGGGCCGTGATCTCGTTCGGCTTCACGCCCTTGGCGCGCGCCACGGCGTGGATGTTGTCGACGGCCGAGGCGTCGAGGTCGACGACGCCCTTCGGATAGCCCGGGCCGACGGCGATCTTGTCCATGTAGACGTCGGGCGCGTTCAGCAGCGAGCCGTGCTCGGCCATGGCGATGACGGCGATGGAACCCGGCATGTCCTTGGCGCAGAGCGTCGTGCCTTCCAGTGGATCGAGGGCGATGTCGACCTTCGGGCCCTTCTTGGTGCCGACCTCTTCGCCGATATAGAGCATCGGCGCCTCGTCGCGCTCGCCCTCGCCGATCACCACGGTGCCGTCGATCGGCAGCTTGTTGAGCTCGCGACGCATTGCGTCAACCGCGGCCTGGTCGGCCGCCTTCTCGTTGCCGCGCCCGCGCAGGCGTGCCGAGGCCACGGCGGCCCGTTCCGTCACCCGCACGAGTTCCATGGAGAGAACGCGCTCGATCACGAGGTTCTTCGGGATGGAAAGCCCTTGTTCGGCCATGGTCGGGTCCCCTTGGAGGTCTGTTGTTGTCAGTTGCGTTCGATACGGATGACCTGGGGGCTGCCCAGCAGGATGCCATCGGAATCCATGGACTTCAGGGCCCGCCTGACGGCGGCTTCGGTCGTCGCATAGGTGATCAGCACGACGGGCGCGGGAGCGGCAGCCGCAGCCGGATCGGTACCGCCGCGCACGGGCCCTGCCCGGCGCTGGACGATCGATTCCAGCGAGATGTTGTTCTGCGCCATGCGCGAGGCGATGCGCGCCGCCGTGCCCGGCTTGTCCACCACTTCGAGGCGGATGTAGTAGCCGCCCTCGTGGCGGGTCATCGGCGCGCGGCTGGGTTTGGTCAGCGCCGCCACGGGACGGATGAACGGCGCCGTGCGGTGCCCGCGCGCCACGTCGACGATGTCGGCGATGACGGCGGAGGCCGTCGCATCGCCGCCGGCGCCGGGGCCGACGAGCGTCAGGTCGACCGCGTCGGCATCGATGGCGATGGCATTCAGCACGCCGTTGACCTGCGCGATCGCCTCGTCCTTCGGAACGAAGGTCGGATGCACGCGCTGCTCGACGCCGTCGGCGGTGCGCTGTGCGACGCCGAGGAGCTTCACCCTGTAGCCGAGTTCCTCGGCCATCCTGAGGTCCACCGGTTTGATCGAGCGGATGCCCTCGATGGAGATGCCCTTGGTGTCGACCAGCGTGCCGAAGGCAAGGCTGGTCAGCAGCGACAGCTTGTGGGCGGTGTCATAGCCGTCGACGTCAAAGGTCGGGTCGGCCTCGGCATAGCCGAGCCGCTGGGCGTCCTTCAGGCATTCCTCGAAGCTGATCCCCTCCTCCGCCATGCGGGACAGGATGTAGTTGCAGGTACCGTTGAGGATGCCATAGACGCGCTCGATCGTATTGCCGAGCAGGCTCTCGCGCAGCGTCTTGATGACGGGAATGCCGCCCGCGACGGCAGCCTCGAAATTGAGCGCCACGCCCTTGGCCTCGGCCTTCCGGGCGAGGGCCGGCCCATGTGCGGCGAGCAGCGCCTTGTTGGCGGTGACGACGGCCTTGCCATGCGCCAGCGCGGTCTCGACGGCTTCCTTTGCGACTCCTTCGGCGCCGCCCATCAACTCGACGAAAACGTCGATCCCGGGATCGGCGGCCAGGCGGATCGGATCGTCGACCCAGCGCATGCCGCCGAGATCGATGCCGCGATCCTTCTTCCTTGAACGGGCGGTGACGGCCGTGACGCGGATCGGCCGGCCGGCGGCTTCCGCCAGCCGGTTGTCGCGCTTGGCAATCAGCCTGACCACCGAGGCCCCGACCGTGCCGAGGCCGGCGATCCCGACTTTCAAGACGTCCTGCATGGGTGATCGATCCGCACTGCCGCGACGACGGCGCCGCGCCGGGCTTGTGCCCGATTTGAGGGACCAAGGCAAGGAATGACGGCCCTTCCCTGCAATAGCGGGCTGCAATCAGTCGAGCAGATGGTCGATGCCGCGAACCAGGCCGACGACATCGGAAACCCTGCGCGCAGCGAGAAGAGTGCCGCCGACATAGGGCGCTGCGGACGACCCGGCGTCGTGGCGGATGGTCAGCCGCTCGTCGGGCAGGCCGAAGATGGCTTCCGCCGAGAGCACGAAGGAGGGCATGCGCACGGAATGGACCTGCACGGCGATGCCGCCGGCATTGACTGCGCCGCCGCGCGTCTCGCGGATGCCGCCGAGTTCGCCGACCGGCTTGGACGTCGGCTCGCGCCTGATCCTGGAGAGGATCTCCCCCAGTTCGCGGCCCGTGCCGGACGGCGTGTCCGGCTTCTTCGCCGAGGCGTAGTCGATGATCTCGACGTCCGGCACGTGCTTTGCCGCCATGGTGGCGAAGCGCTTCAGCAGCGAGGCGGTGATCGAGAAATTGCCGGCCGCGATCACGCCGCGCCCCGCTGCACGGGCGGCGGCATCGATCTCTGCATAGTCATCGGCCGCGAGGCCAGACGTGCCGATCACGACATGGCGGCCGGCGGCGAGGGCCTCCAGCGCGTGCCCCTTCACGACATGCGGCTTGGTGTAGTCGACGACCACGTCGCTGGGCACGGCAAGCGCCTCGGCAAGGCTCGCTGACATGACGACGCCCAAAGTGGAAGCACCAGCAACCTCACCGGCGTCCTTGCCCGCTTCCGACCGGGAGACCGCGCCGGCGAGCGCAAGGTCGGCGGCGCCCGCGACGGCCCTGACAAGTTCACGGCCGACCCAGCCCGAGGCCCCGGCAACGACGATCCTGATCATAGGAACTCCCGATGGGGCGGCCGCGAGCTCAGCGCCCGGCGGCCGTGAGGGGAATGACGTTGTGCAGCGTGGTCGCCGCACTGTCGAAGAACCGCTTCACATTGCGCGCCGCCTGGCGGATGCGCTGCTCGTTCTCGACGACGGCGATGCGCACATAGTCATCGCCGTGCTCGCCGAAGCCGATGCCGGGCGCGACCGCAACCTCGGCCTTCTCGACGAGAAGCTTGGCGAACTCCAGCGAGCCCAGCGCCTTAAACTGCTCCGGGATCGGCACCCAGGCGAACATGGACGCCTGCGGCACGGGAATGACCCAGCCGGACTTGCCGAAACTGTCGATCAGCGCGTCGCGGCGCTTCTTGTAGGTCTCGCGCATGTCGCGGATGCAGTCCTCCGGCCCGTTCAGCGCTGCGGTCGCCGCCACCTGGATTGGCGTGAAGGCGCCATAGTCCAGATAGCTCTTCACGCGGGCGAGCGCCGCACAGAGCTGCTCGTTGCCGACGGCAAAGCCGATGCGCCAGCCGGCCATCGAAAAGGTCTTCGACATCGAGGTGAACTCGACGGCGACGTCGAAGGCTCCGGGCACCTGCAGGATGGAGGGGGGCGGGTTCCTGTCGTCGAAATAGACCTCGGCATAGGCGAGATCGGAGAGAACGATCAGCTCGTGCTTCTTCGCGAAACGGACCAACTCGGCATAGAAATCGAGGTCGGCGACCTGCGCGGTCGGATTGGAGGGATAACAGACGACGACCGCGATCGGCTTCGGGATCGAATGCTGCATCGCGCGCTCCATGGCGCGGAAGTAGTCGTCGTCGGCCGTCGCCGGCACCGAGCGGATGACACCGCCCGCCATCAGGAAGCCGAAGGCGTGGATCGGATAGCTCGGATTGGGACAGAGCACCACGTCGCCCGGCGCGGTGATCGCCTGGGCCATGTTGGCGAAGCCTTCCTTGGAGCCCAGCGTCGCGATGACCTGCGTATCCGGATTGAGCTTCACGCCGAAGCGGCGCTCGTAATAGGCGGCCTGCGCGCGCCTCAGGCCCGGAATGCCCTTGGACGCCGAGTAGCGGTCGGTGCGCGGCTTGCCGACCGTCTCCTTCAGCTTCTCGATGACATGGTCCGGCGCCGGCAGGTCGGGATTGCCCATGCCGAGGTCGATGATGTCGGCGCCCTTGGCCCGCGCGGCGGCCTTCACCTTGTTCACCTGCTCGAACACGTAGGGCGGCAGCCGGCGGATGCGGTGGAACTGGGATTGGGTCATCGGTTCGGGACGCTGGGGCGGCAGGCCTTGCCGCAAGGGGTTAGCCTCGTATCACATTGCGGTACGAGACGAAACGTCGCGGAGCGGCACGCCACTCCTCTCTTTCGTCCTAGTCCTCGCTGCCGCGCTCGGCCGGATCGATGGCGGGACGCGCTCCGGGGCCGGGACCGCGCACGCGCCCCTGGCTCTGCAGGCGCCGGTCCATGGCCGCCGCGTGACCCGCACGCGCCGCCTCGAGCGAGGCGCGCCGTTCGGCCTGCTGGGCTGGCGTCAGCAATTCCGGCGTCTCGGAAGAGCGTGCCGGCGGGCTGACCCGCTCGGGGGGTGGCAGACGGGCGATGAGCGTCGCAGCGCCATAGCCGCTCGCGCGCATCGGGGCCGGCGACCAGAGCCCACCTCCCGCAACGGGCGGAAGCGGGGTGGCCTGCGAGGGACCATAGGGAGAGGGATAGCCGTCGCTGGCATGCTGGCACCCCGCCAGCATCATCGCGGCGGCAGCCAGCAGCCCCAGCCGCACCCGGTGCGTGGCGCGCGTCATCCGCCGGTCCGATCTGTCTGCCATGTCGCTCTCCGAAGGGATGCCGCACATCTTTCGCTTGGCGGCCTCCGCTTCGCCTTCCTAATATGCTCAGATCAAAAAGTGGATCGTTTTCGTAACGGACGAAAGCGGCGAATTTCGGAGAGACGCTCATGGCGAAACGCGATTCGGGCAAGCCGAACGCGCCGAAGGCCTCGAGGAAGGCCGCGGCGCCTCCGAAAGCTTCCGTCGTGGAGCCCCCGAAGCCGCCAGAGGCCCAGGTGTCCGGCAAGAGCGAATCTACGGCGGCTCCGGCCCGGGCTGCATCAACCAAGGCCGCTCCGGCCAAACCCGCCCACTCAGCGCCCATTGCGAAGGCCGCAGGCGCGCAGTCCTCGAAAGTCATGGCCGCCTCACCAGCGAAGTCCCCGCTGGCGAAAGCGCCGTCGGCAAAAGCCACCCGGTCGACACAACCCCGGAAGCCGGCTGCGGCGCCAGTGCCTGTGGCCCGGACCACATCGGCCAAGCCCGCCGCTGCCAAACCTCCCGCTGCCAAACCTGCCGCTGCGAAACCTGCCGCTTCCAAACCTGCTGCTGCGAAGATGACCGCAGCAAGTATGCCCGCGTCCGCGATCTCCGCAGCCAAGCCCTCCGCTCGCCGGACGCCGCGCTCCCCCAGGGCTGCGGGAAAGGCCAGCGCGGCGAAGCCTGCCGACAAGGTGCCCGTCACACGACCGGAGGCCGCCAAGGCTCAGCCGGCGGCAGCCAGTCCCACCGCCGCCACTGCAAACAAGATCGAGGCCGCGGCGCCGCCTGCCCCGCGCCGCCCCCTCTCCGTCGTCACAGGCGGCGCCAAGAATGGCCCGACCCCGGCACCTGCGGCCGCGGTTCGCCCCGAGGCTCCGCCCGCCGGCGCATCTGCAACCCCCGCCGCCGCCGCAGCCAGCACGGATGATCCGTTCCGCTTCCAATCGATGGATGTCGAACGCCTGTCGTCCAACATCGCCCGCATGGTGGAACTGGGCGGCAAGGCTCTCGCCGCCTATCTCAAGCCGCGCGAGACCGGCGCGCACCCAGCCGACTCGCCCGATACCGTGGCGGATGTCGCCAAGACTCTCGGCCATGTCGCCGAGTTCTGGCTGAAGGACCCGGCGCGCGCCGTCGCCGCCCAGTCGGAAGTGGCGGGCCGCTACATGGACCTGTGGTCACAGTCGCTGAAGTCGATGTCGGGCGAAGTCACCGAACCTGTCGCCAGGCCCGACCCACGCGACGCGCGCTTCAAGGACCCGCAGTGGGAGCAGAACCCGTTCTTCGACTTCCTCAAGCAGTTCTATCTGGTCACGGCCGGGCTCGCCGAGAAGTTCGTCACCGAGGCCGAACTCGACGACCACCTCAAGCACAAGGCCGCCTTCTACGCGAAGCAGATCGCCAACGCCCTCTCGCCGTCCAATTTCGTCGTCACCAATCCCGAACTGCTGCGCGAGACCATCTCGTCCAATGCCGAGAACCTGGTGCGCGGCATGACGATGTTCGCCGAGGACGTGGAGCGCGGCGGCGGCGACCTGCGCATCCGCCAGTCCGACGACAGCCAGTTCGCCCTCGGCAAAAACCTCGCCATGACGCCCGGCAAGGTCGTCTTTGAGAACGACCTCATCCAGCTCATCCAGTACGAACCGACGACCAAGGCGGTGGGCAAGGTGCCGCTGGTCATCATCCCGCCCTGGATCAACAAGTTCTACATCCTCGACCTCACCCAGGAGAAAAGCTTCATCAAGTGGGCGGTCGACCAGGGGCTCACCGTCTTCGTCGTCTCGTGGGTCAACCCCGACCAGCGCCACGCCAGCAAGAGCTTCGACGACTACATGCTGGAAGGGCCGCTGGCCGCCTTCCGCGTCGCCGGCGAGATCACCGGCGAGGACAAGGTCCATGCCATCGGCTACTGCGTCGGCGGCACGCTTCTGGCGGTGACCCTCGCCTACATGGCCGCCAAGGGCATCGACACGGTGCAGAGCGCCACCTTCTTCACCACCCAGGTGGACTTCACCTATGCCGGCGACCTCAAGGTCTTCGTCGACGAGGAGCAGATCCAGAGCCTCGAGAAGCGCATGGCGCAGACCGGCTATCTGGAAGGCAGGCAGATGGCCAATGCCTTCAACATGCTGCGCTCGAACGACCTCATCTGGAACTATTTCGTCAACAACTACATGAAGGGCAAGCAGCCGATGCCCTTCGACCTGCTCTACTGGAACGGCGATTCCCCGCGCATGCCGGCGGCGAACCATTCCTTCTACCTGCGCCACTGCTACATGCAGAACGACCTCAGCCAGGGCCGCATGGTGGTGGCGGGCGAGACGCTGGACCTGAAGAAGGTCAGGGTGCCCGTCTACAATCTCGCCGCGCGCGAGGACCATATCGCTCCCGCCCGCTCGGTCTTCGTCGGATCGGCCTGCTTCGGCGGTCCGGTGGAGTATGTAGTGGCGGGATCAGGCCATATTGCCGGCGTGGTCAATCCGCCCGCCAAGAAGAAGTACCAGCACTGGACGGGCGGCCGGCCCGAGGGAACGTTCGAGGACTGGATCGCCAAGGCCACAGAGCACCCCGGCTCCTGGTGGCCGCACTGGCGCGAATGGGTCAGGAGCCATGACGGCGAGGAGGTCGAGGCCCGCCGCATCGGCTCAAATGCCTATCCGCCGATCGAGGACGCCCCCGGGCGCTATGTGAAAGTGAAGGACTGAACGTGCCTGTTCCCATGAGCGAGCGCCCGGCGCTCGAAGCCTATCCGTTCCTGACCGTGCATCCCGTCCGCTACGGCGATCTCGACCCCAACAACCACGTCAACAACGCGGTGATTGGCACCTATCTGGAGATCGGCCGCACCGAGTTCTTCGACCGCGAGGGCATCCGGCTGACCACCGAGGGCCGCGGCATCTCGCTCGTCCACATGGAGGTCGAGTTCCACCGGGAGATTCTCTATCCCGGCTTCGTGCAGATCGTCTCGGGCATCAGGCGGGTGGGGTCGTCCTCGCTGACCTTCGACCAGGCGGTCTTCGTCGACGGCGTGCGGCATATCTCCGCCTCGACCACGACGGCGCAGGTCGACAAGGCGACGAAGCGCTCGACGCCCTGGAACGACGTCCAGCGCGCCAAGTTCGAGCGGCTGATGATGCGGTGACGGCGGCGCCTGTACGGCGCCGCGCTCCGCCGCCTCACGGAAACAGTGCGATCTGCTCCAGCCCCGTCGTCTCGGGGAAGCCGAGCACGAGGTTCATGTTCTGGATGGCCTGTCCCGCCGAGCCCTTCACCAGATTGTCGAGGGTCGAGATGACGATGGCGCGGCCGGGGATGCGATCCTCGAAGACGCCGATCTGCACGTAGTTCGAGCCGCGCACATTCTGCGTCTGCGGCACCACGCCCTTCGGCGCTACATGGACGAAGGGCTCGTCCTTGTAGGCCTCGGCAAGGGCCTTGCGGAGGTCGTCGGCGGTTGCGCCGTTCAGCCTGACGTATGACGTGCAGAGCTCGCCGCGCGCCATGGGGATGAGATGCGGGGTGAAGTTGATCGTCACGCTGGAGCCGACCGCGACGCCGATCTCCTGCTCGATCTCCGGAGCGTGCCGGTGCTTGGCGATCGAATAGGGCGAGAGGCCCTCGCCGGCCTCGGAGAACAGCGTGTTCTGCTTCAGGCCACGGCCGGCCCCGGTGACGCCCGACTTGGCGTCGACGATGATGTCGTCGGCATGAATCAGCCCCGCCTTCGCAATGGGCACCAGCGCCAGCAGCGTCGCCGTCGGATAGCAGCCGGGGCAGGCCACCAGGCGGGCCTGCGTGATGGCGTCCCGATAAAGCTCGGTGAGGCCGTAGACCGCCTCCTTCTGCAGTTCAGGGGCCTGGTGCTCCTGGCCATACCACTGAGCGTAGGTCTCGCCGTCCCTCAGGCGAAAATCGGCCGACATGTCGAGGACCTTGATCTTCGGATTGGCGGCGAGCACCGCCGCGATGATCTCCTGCGTCGTGCCGTGCGGCAGGCCGCAGAACACCGCATCGAGACTTGACCAGTCCACCGTCTCCCATGCGACCAGTTTCGGCAGGTCGAGCATGAAGAAATGCGGGAAGACATCGGTCATTGCCTTGCCGGCATGGGTGTTGGCGGTCAGCGCGGCGATCTCAATGCCGGGATGGCGCGCGGCGAGGCGGACGGCATCGGCGCCGGTGTAACCGGACGCGCCGAGGATCGCGATTTTGGCCTTGGTCGCCATGGCAGTCTCCGCAGGGTGCGAGAAGTCGGATTCAGGAATTCAGGGACAAAAAAACCGCGCTGGGAGCGCGGCGATCGGGTCGATCATCAGGGCACACGGCCGCGCGCTCATCGCTGGATGAGGATACGGCGTCGGGTGCTGGCAGCGGAGGTGATCATGGCGCGTTTTTTGATGCGGTTGTGCGCGCCTGTCAAGATTTTTCCCCGGCCGGCCTATAGAGGTCGAAGCATGTGCCGTAGGCGACCCGCCTGCCCGCCCGGACAAAGCCGATCTTGCGGGCGACGCCGATAGATCCGGCATTGTCGGAGTGGATGAGCGCCACCAGGTCACGTCCGCCGATCACACCGGACCAGTGCTGCAGGACCGCCCGGGCCGCCTCGCCGGCATAGCCCTGTCCCCAGAATCGCCTCGGCAGCCGCCAACCGATCTCGATGTCCGGTCCCAGCCCCTCCACGGGGATGAGAAGCGTCGTGCCGACAAAGATGCCGGGGTCCCGTTTCAGCCACAGGCTCCAGTGCCCGAGGCCCTTGCCGAAGTCGACGGCCATTCGCGACGGCAGGACGCGGCGGTAGGCCTCCGCGTCGAATTGGTCGCGGAAGTCCGGCGGCAGGTAGCGGCGCACTTCAGGGTCGCTGTCCATCGCGACGTAGTCCTCGACGTCGGCCTCCGTGCGGGGCCGCAGGACGAGGCGATCGGATTCCAGCGGTGGCGGCATGGCAACGAGCCTACCTGTTCTTGCCCGGCACCCAGAGCACGTCCGCCCTGCCCTTGTCGTTGAGGTAGCGGGCCGCGACGAAGAGAAAATCCGACAGCCGGTTCACATACTGGAGCGCCGGCGCCGAAACCTCCTCGCCAGGCCGCCGCACGAGGTCGACCATGATCCGCTCCGCCCGCCTGGCAATGGTGCGCGCGACGTGGAGATGCGCGGAGGCCGGGCTTCCCCCCGGCAGGATGAAGCTCTTCAGCGGGTCGAGTTCGCTGTTGAGCTGGTCGATCTCCCGCTCGATACGCTTCACCTGCGCCTCGACGATCCGGAGGGGCTCATAGCCGAGGTCCTCGCCGAGGTCGGGCGTGGCAAGGTCGGCACCGAGGTCGAAGAGGTCGTTCTGGATTCGCATCAGCATGGCATCCACGACGGCGTGGTCGGCAGTCGTGAGCCGCGCCACTCCGATGGCCGAATTGGCCTCGTCGATGCAGCCATAGGCCTCGACGCGCAGGTCGGACTTCAGCCGCCGCGGCCCCGCCGCCAGCCCCGTCGTGCCGTCATCGCCGGTCTTCGTGTAGATCTTGTTGAGTTTGACCATATCGCTGTCCCGCCCGTCAGCCGCCATTCGCCTTGTAGAAGATGGCGATGACGATGACGATGATGGCGAGGAACTGAAGCCCGACGCGCCAGCGCATCAGCTTCTGGGACGTGTTGGGGTCGCCGCCCCGCATCATGTTGACCAGCCCCATGACGAGGACGATGGCGACGGCGGCGATGGCGACGGGGACGAGGGCGCTGAAGGACATGGGCAGGTTTCCCCTCAGCCGTTGAGGCGCCAGATGGCGATGTTCAGCACGGCCGCGAAGCTGACCCACGCTAGATAGGGGATCAGGAGAAGCGATGCCAACCGGTCCTTCGTCCAGCCGAAGGCGATGGTGCCGAGGATGGCGAACCACAGGGCGACGATGACCGCCACCGCCGCACCGGTCGCCTGACCGTAGAAGAAGACCCAGGACCAGGCGGCATTGAGCGCGAGCTGGGCGGCGTAGAGGGCGAGCGCCGGTTCCTTGTCGCGCGAGGCGGAGAGCACGAACCGCGCACCCGCCACGGCGATCATCACGTAAAGAATGGTCCAGACAGGTCCGAAGACCCAGTTCGGCGGGTTGAACGAGGGCTTGGTCAGGGACGGGTACCAGGAGCCGAGCCCGTAGGAATTGGCGATGCCGCCGGTGCCGGCCACCACCAGGCAGACGAGGATGAAGGCCCCGTAGACCGCAAACTGACGCCCGAGACCCATACGCTTGTCCACATCCGTCTTCCCTATTTGCTGCACTGCCACTACGATGACCCAACGCAATGGGATCAGTGCCGTTCCGACCCGTCGGAGAGCAACAGGCATGCGGCGCAGGCGGCGCCATCCATTGGCGCTCCATGACGGCGTTTCCGTTCCGTTCGCTCCGGCGAGCCGCTGTGCCATCATGGCAAGGACTGATTCGTGGCCGCCGCGCGGCCATCAGCATGTGGTGGACGATGGACAATTCGAGCGACCTTTTCGGCGGGCCGAAGGAGAGTGTGGCCAAAGCCGCCCCTCCTCCGAGGGCCAGGGCCGAGACGTCGAAACCCGCCAAACCGGCCGGCACGCCCGGCGAACAGGGCTATTCGGCGTCTGATATCGAGGTTCTCGAGGGCCTGGAGCCGGTGCGCCGCCGGCCCGGCATGTATATCGGCGGCACCGACGAGAAGGCCCTGCACCACCTCTTCGCCGAGGTGATCGACAACGCCATGGACGAGGCGGTGGCCGGCCACGCGACCTGGATCGAGGTTGAACTCTCGGCCGACGGCTCGCTCTCCGTGACCGACAACGGCCGCGGCATTCCCGTCGACCCGCACCCGAAGTTTCCGGGCAAGTCGGCACTCGAAGTCATCATGTGCACGCTCCATGCGGGCGGCAAGTTCGATTCCAAGGTCTATGAGACCTCCGGAGGCCTTCATGGTGTCGGCGTGTCGGTGGTGAATGCGCTCTCCGTGGCGCTCGACGTCGAGGTCGCGCGCGGCCAGATGCTCTACCGCCAGCGCTTCTCCCGCGGCATCCCGCAGACCGGCCTCGAGGAACTCGGCCGCGTCCACAACCGGCGCGGCACCAAGGTGCGGTTTCTGCCCGACCCGGAGATCTTCAAGGAGACCCACACCTTCAAGCCGGCCCGCCTGTTCAAGATGGCGCGTTCCAAGGCCTATCTCTTCGGCGGCGTCGAGATCCGCTGGTCCTGCGATCCGGAACTGGTCAAGGGCACCGACACGCCCGAAAAGGCCGTGCTCCGCTTTCCGGGCGGCCTCAAGGACTATCTCGCGGCGACGCTGGAAGGCGCCACGCGCGTCCACGCCGACATCTTCGGCGGCAAGCTCGACAGACAGGGGCACGGCTCGGTCGAATGGGCCATTGGCTGGGTCGGCGACCAGGACGGCTTCGTCTCGTCCTACTGCAACACCATTCCGACGCCGGACGGCGGCACCCATGAACAGGGCCTGCGCATCGCCCTGCTGCGCGGCCTGAAGGATCATGCCGAGCGCACCGGCAACAAGCGCGCCGCGCAGGTGACGACCGACGACCTGCTGGTCGGCTGCTGCGTCATGCTCTCGGTCTTCATCCGCGAGCCGGAATTCCAGGGCCAGACCAAGGACAAGCTGGCCACGAGCGAGGCCTCGCGCATCGTCGAGAACGCCATCCGCGACCCCTTCGACCACTGGCTAGCGGGCAATCCGAACCAGGCGAACCGCCTTCTCGACTGGGCCGTGGAACGGGCCGAGGAGCGCCTGCGCCGCCGCGCCGAAAAGGACGTCAGCCGCAAGACCGCGGTGCGCAAGCTGCGCCTGCCGGGCAAGCTCGCCGACTGTTCCAACACCTCGGCGGCGGGCTCGGAGATCTTCATCGTCGAGGGCGATTCGGCCGGCGGCTCCGCCAAGCAGGCCCGTGACCGCCAGACGCAGGCGATCCTGCCCCTGCGCGGCAAGATCCTCAACGTCGCCTCGGCCGGCCGCGACAAGCTCGCGCAGAACCAGCAGCTCTCCGACCTGATCCAGGCGCTCGGATGCGGCACCGGCTCCCACTACCGCGACGACGACCTGCGCTACGAGCGCGTCATCATCATGACCGATGCCGACGTCGACGGCGCCCATATCGCCAGCCTGCTCATCACCTTCTTCTACCGGCAGATGCCGCGGCTGGTGGATCACGGCCATCTCTACCTCGCCGTGCCGCCGCTCTACCGCCTGACGCAGGGCGGCAAGACACTCTATGCGCGCGACGACGCCCACAAGGACGAGCTCCTGCGCACCGCCTTCAAGGGCAATCAGAAGGTCGAGATCGGCCGCTTCAAGGGTCTCGGCGAGATGATGCCGGCGCAGCTCAAGGAGACCACCATGGACAAGAAGGTGCGCACCCTGCTCCGCGTCCAGGTCGTCCCCGAGGAGCGTCCCGAAACGAGCGACAGCGTCGAGCGGCTGATGGGCGTCAAGGCCGAGCCGCGATTCGCCTTCATCCAGGAGCGGGCCGAATTCGCCGAGGAACTGGACATCTGACGATGCGGCGGGCTTGGCGAGACGCGGCGGCAGCCGGGCTGGCCTGCCTCGCGCTTTTGTGCGCCCATCCCGGCGCAGCGCAGTCCCCCGACCATTCCCGCCTCCTCTCCGCCATCCCCGCCGAGGTGATGTTCCTGCGCGCAACCGGCTCCTGGATGAGCGGCGAGCGCGAGGGCACGACGCGCGTGGTTATCCTGCGCACCGGCGCGCCGGACGGCGCCCAGCGTCTCTATGTGCAATGGCTGGCCGCGGCCGACCGCACGGGGCGGGTCGCCGTGGTCTCGACCGAGGAGGTGCCGGAAGTGTTCGACTGGCGCATCGCCATCGAGGACTATCGCGTCGAGCCGGACGCCAGCGGCTCGCGCGTCCTGCTCGACGGACGCATCATCGGATCGGGACAGGGACGGCGCTACATGCTGACCATCGGCCCGCCCGGCGAGATCACCTTCTCGGCCCTGCGCTGATCAGGCTGCAAGCCACGCCTCCAGCGCGGCATTCACCACCTCCGGTCGCTCCAGTGTCGACAGGTGCCCGCAATCGGGCACCACCACCAGCCGCGCGTCGGCAATGGCATCCGCCATGTCCTCCGACATGAAGCGCGGGGTGATAGCGTCATCCTCGCCCACCAGGACCAGCGTCGGGCAGCGGATGGCGGCAAGGCCCGGCTGGAAGTCGGGACGCGCCATCACCGCGCGCTGCTGGCGGATGAAGCGCGCCGGTCCGGTCTTGTCGGCCATCCGCCTGACGACGGCTTCCAGCGCCTCGTCGCCGAGGCGTCTGATATGCACGAGCCTCGGCCAGAGAATGCCGTGAATGTCGTCGAAGCGACCCGTCTCGGCGAACTTGATGGCGGCGTGGCGCAGTTCCGTGTCCTCCGGGGCATCGACGCTGGCGCGGGTGTCGAGAAGCGCGAGCCGCTCGACCCGCTGCGGGGCCTGCCGCATCACCTCAAGCGCGATGTAACCGCCCATCGACAGGCCGGCCAGCGCGAAGCGCGGCGGCGCCGCGGCAAGAAGCCGGCGGGCGATGTCGGGGATGCGGGCGTCGGAGCTGTGGTCGGCGACCGTAATGTCGAATCGCTCTCCGAAAGCCTCGATCTGGGGTGCGAAGAGTTCGGCGGTGCAATTGAGGCCGGGGACGAGGACGAGAGCGGGGCGCCGGGGCGCGGACATCGGAGGCTTCATGGGCTTTGGATCCTTCACCATGCGCGCCGAATCCCGCCATGCGACGCACGAGAAAGGGCGTCGCATGGCCCGCATTCGTTGACAATTGGCCATTTGCCACTATGTTGCGCCGCATCGACAGGACCTGCTGCGGCGGGCCTTTTCGAGACTGTCCGTTCGGCCTCGTGGGTTCTAGGGGCCGCCATGCGCGAAACCGTTTCGCGCCGAACGCCTCAACACATCATCGCAAGATCCCGCAAGACCTGAAGGACACTGTCTCAACATGCCGTTTTCCGAACTCGGCCTCAGCGCCAAGGTTCAGGCCGCCGTGGCTTCGGCCGGCTATACCGAGCCCACCCCCATCCAGGCCCAGGCCATTCCGCACGTTCTCGCACGGCGCGACGTACTCGGCATCGCCCAGACCGGCACCGGCAAGACCGCGGCGTTCACGCTGCCGATGATCACCATGCTCGAGGAGGGCCGCGCACGCGCCCGCATGCCGCGCACGCTCATTCTTGAGCCGACGCGCGAGCTGGCCGCCCAGGTCCAGGAGAATTTCGTCAAGTACGGCGTCAATCACAAGCTGAGCGTCGCCCTGCTCATTGGCGGCGTCTCCTTCGGCGACCAGGACGCCAAGCTGACCCGCGGCGTCGATGTGCTGATCGCCACGCCCGGCCGCCTGCTCGACCATTTCGAGCGTGGGCGCCTGCTGCTCACCGGCGTCGAGCTCCTCGTCATCGACGAGGCCGACCGCATGCTCGACATGGGCTTCATCCCGGACATCGAGCGCATCTGCAAGATGGTGCCCTTCACCCGCCAGACGCTGTTCTTCACGGCCACCATGCCGCCGGAGATCCAGCGCATCACTGAGCAGTTCCTGCACAATCCGGTGCAGGTCGAGGTCAGCCGCGCCGCGTCCACCGCCACCACCATCACCCAGCGCCTGGTGCGCTCCGGCAAGAAGGACTTCGAGAAGCGCGACACGCTGCGTGCCCTCGTCCGCGGCGCCGAGAACCTGAAGAACGCCATCATCTTCTGCAACCGCAAGAGCGAGGTGGCGACCGTCTACAAGTCTCTGCAGAAGCACGACTTTTCGGTTGCGGCCCTGCATGGCGACATGGACCAGAGCGCCCGCACGGCGGCGCTGACCGCCTTCCGTGACGGCAAGACGCAGCTCCTGGTGGCTTCCGACGTCGCGGCCCGCGGCCTCGACATTCCCGAAGTCAGCCACGTCTTCAACTTCGACACGCCCCACCACGCCGAGGACTATGTCCACCGCATCGGCCGCACCGGCCGCGCCGGTCGGCTCGGGACTGCCATCACCATCGTCACCCCCGAGGACGGCAAACTGCTGGCGGCGATCGAGAAGCTGATCGGCCAGCCCATCGAGTGGGCCGGCGATCCCATCACCGACGAAGAGGCCGGCGAGGCCCGGCGCGAGCGACGTGGCTCCACGGGTCGCGGCAACCGCTCGGGAGCGTCCCGTACCGAGAGCCGCACCGGCGAGGAGCGTGCTCCGCGCCGGAGCGAACCGCGTGCAGAAGGCCGCGACGGCGAGGAACGCGCACCGCGGCGGAGCGAACCGCGCAGCGGCCCGGCCCGGACCTCTGCCAGACCCCCGCGTGCCGCCGAATCGCCGCGCGCGGCTCCCGTCGAAAGAGCCGCATCGCGCCCGGATCCGCGCGGGCAGGAAGATGCCGATATGTCGCATCTGCCGCAGTTCCTTCTGCGCCCCGTGACCTATCGGGGGAAATGACGTTACGTAATGTCAGATTTTTACCGCCGATAAAGCATTGCCGGTCTAGCTTGTGCCCTGAGCTTCGAAGGCGCTCAAAGCGCCTCTCGCCACCGCCCAGGATCGGCCCTCCGCTATGCATCACCGCGACGAGATCGACCGCACATACGCCTTCGGCGACCTCGCCTTTTCCCAGATCAAGGGTCGCAACATCGCTGCGATCCCGCGGAACTACGAGGTCTGGTACTGCTATGCGTCGGGCTATCACAGCGAGCTGTCCGACGCGGTGAATGCCGTCCTCTCGGCCAACGGCATCATCACCCAGGAGCAGCTCGACACCATCTTCGACAATTATCTATCGCCGACCCGCATGGGCGACAAGATCGACCTCGTCGGCAACCGGGTGATGGACGAGATCGAGCATGTGATGACCATGATCGATTCGGCCGCCGGCCAGGCGAGCGCCTACGGCAACGATCTGGCCGGAGCGACCGCGCGGCTCGCCGCCGCTGGCTCTCCCGAAGGCGTCCGTTCGATCATTGAGACGCTGGTGCGGTCCACCCGCGAGATCGAGGCCAACAACAAGGCGCTCGAGCAGCGGCTGAAGGCCTCGCGCACCGAGATCAAGATGCTGCAGGAGAACCTCGACGCGGTGCGCACCGAGTCGCTGACGGACCCCCTCACCTCGCTCGGCAACCGCAAGTTCTATGATCAGGCCATCACCAAGGCCGTGGCGCTCGCCAACAAGACCGAGACGCCGCTAAGCCTGCTGGTCAGCGACATCGATCACTTCAAGAAGTTCAATGACACCTTCGGTCACCTGACCGGTGACCAGGTGCTGCGACTTGTGGCGCTGTCGGTGAAGCAGAACGTGAAGGGACAGGACCTCGCCTGCCGCTTCGGCGGCGAGGAATTCGCCATCATCCTGCCCGACACGACGCTGCGTGCCGCCGTCACAGTCGCCGAGCATATCCGCCGCTCGGTGATGACGAAGGAACTGATCAAGCGTTCCACCAGCGAGAACCTCGGCCGCATCACCATCTCCCTCGGCGTCGCGGCATTCCGGCCGGGCGACACGGTCGCCTCGCTCTATGAGCGCGCGGACCGCTGCCTCTATGCCGCCAAACGCAACGGCCGCAACCGGGTCGTCTGCGAAACTGACGCGGAAGCCGAACTCAATCCTTCGAAGGTCGCCTGAGGCGTTTTCCCGGCGATTTGCGGGGCGCCCTCAGCGCCGCCTGCCAGGCGATAGACGACCAGCGTCTCAGTTCATCCTCATCGTCGAGACAGGCGTCAGGCAGCCGCCTGTAGCTGGTGATCGTCGTCGTGCCGCGCGCGGTCGCGTAGACGAAGGGCTCCAGCCCCTCCGCCTCGAACAGCGGCGCGGTTTCCCCGTCGCACTTGAGGAACAGCCCGGCCCGGATCGCCAGGGCAAAGACGACGCCATCGCGATAGACGGCATGGCCGGAGAACATGCGCCGGACGGTCACGCGTGCGAAGGGCGCGAACAGATCGATCAGGAAATCCGGATCGAAGGCGCTCACCGTCGTCAGACGGCGCCGAGCGCCTCGGGCTTCGCCGGGGCCAGCGTGATCGATTCGCCGCAGCCGCAGGCCGAGGTCTGGTTCGGGTTGTTGAACACGAACTTCGCCGACAGCTTGTCGGCGACATAGTCCATCTCGGTGCCGAGCAGATAGAGAACCGCCTTGGCGTCGATATAGACCCTGACGCCGCGGTCCTCGACGGTCTCGTCGAACCTGCCGGGCGCGTCCACGAATTCCATCGTGTATTCCATGCCGGCGCAGCCGCCCTTGGTGACGCCGACGCGCAGGCCGGCATGCTCCTTGCCGGAGGCGGCAACGAGGTCCTTCAGCCGTTCGGCGGCGGCTTCCGTCAGGCGCATGGCCTGCATCTTGGGCAGAGGCATCGTGGTCTCCGATACCGCACGGGTTCAAGGCCCGGCGTTCAAAGCGATGAGTTCAATATAGAGGCTCGCTGGCGCGGGTTAAATCCCCGTTGCCGCGCGGCTGTCACCACATGTTGAGTGCCACCCGCGCCTCGTCGGACATGCGGCTCTGGTCCCAGGGCGGATCGAAGGTCAGGTTGATCTTCACTTCCGACACGCCCGGCACGCTCGCCACCGCATTCTCGACCATGGCCGGGAGCTCGGCCGCTGCCGGACAGGACGGCGAGGTCAGCGTCATGTCGATCGCGACCTTGCGCGCGTCGTCGATATCGACGCGGTAGATCAGGCCGAGTTCATAGATGTCGGAGGGGATTTCCGGATCATAGACCGATTTCATCGCCGCGACGATGTCGTCCGTGAGCCGGTCCAGCTCTTCCGGCGGGATGGCGGTCACGTCACCACCGACAGTGGTGTTGAGGGTCTGGGTATCGTCCATCGGGGTCAAGGTCCGTGGGGGATGGGCCAGGGCGGAACCGCCTCAGCCGAACATAGATTGGGCCTTGAGAAGGGCTTCCGCAAGGCGGTCCACCTCCTCGGGTGTGTTGTAGAGGCCGAATGAGGCCCGGCAGGTCGACGTCACGCCATAGCGCTGGAGCAGCGGCATGGCGCAATGGGTGCCGGCCCTGACCGCGACGCCGTAGCGGTCGATGACCGTTGCGACGTCGTGAGCATGGGCGCCCTTCATCTCGAAGGAGACGATCGCGCCCTTGTTGCGGGCCTTGCCGAAGATGCGCAGCGAGTTGATGGCGCCGAGCCGCTCGTGGGCGTAGCGCACCAGGCTGTCCTCGTGGGCGCGGATGG
Organism: Phreatobacter aquiterrae; assembly: GCF_053471285.1. Lineage (NCBI taxonomy): Bacteria > Pseudomonadati > Pseudomonadota > Alphaproteobacteria > Hyphomicrobiales > Phreatobacteraceae > Phreatobacter > Phreatobacter aquiterrae. The sequence continues at coordinate 112,162 of NZ_JBJPHW010000012.1, forward strand.
CGTCGCGGCCGATGGAGCGCATGTAGTCGAGGGCCTCGCCAAGCCCGATCGCCTGGACGATGGGGGGCGTGCCGGCCTCGAAGCGATGCGGGGGGTCGTTGTAGGTAACCCCTTCGGTGGTGACGACCGAGATCATCTCGCCGCCGCCGTTGTAGGGCGGCATGCGGTCGAGATGCTCCTTCTTGCCGTAGAGCACGCCGATGCCGGTCGGCCCGTACACCTTATGGCCGGTGAAGACATAGAAATCGGCATCGAGATCGACGACATCGACCTCCATGTGGACCGAGGCTTGCGAGCCGTCGACCAGCACCGGGATGCCGCGCTCATGCGCCATCCGGATGCACTCCTTGATCGGCACGACCGTTCCGAGCGCATTCGACATATGGGTCAGCGCCACCATCTTCACGCGCGGCCCGAGCAGCTTCTCGAACTCGTCGATGAGGAAGTTGCCGTCCTCGTCCACCGGGGCCCAGACCAGTTTCGCGCCGCGACGTTCGCGGTGGAAGTGCCAGGGCACGATGTTGGAATGATGCTCCATGATGGAGAGGACGATCTCGTCGCCCTCGCCGATCACCATGCCACCGAAGGTCGCCGCCGCAAGGTTGATGGCCTCGGAGGCGTTGCGGGTGAAGATCACCTGGTCGACCGACGGAGCGTTGAGGAAGGCCCGCACGCTCTCGCGCGCCGCCTCGTAGGCATCGGTCGCCGCATTGGCGAGATAGTGGAGACCGCGATGCACGTTGGCATATTCGGTCTCGTAGGCGCGCGTGATGCGGTCGATCACCGCCTTCGGCTTCTGCGCCGAGGCGGCATTGTCGAGATAGACGAGGTCGCGGCCGTAGGGCTTCAGCGCCAGCGCCGGAAAGTCCTGACGGATCAGGGCGACGTCATAGCCGCCATCGGCGACCGCAGGATGCCGGGCCGGGGCTGCCATGGTCATCCCCTCGCCCGCATCCAGTCTGTGACCGAGGTCAGCAGCGCCTCGCGAAGCTCCTCGACCACGTCGCCGAGCGTGCCTTCGCCGAAATCCTCGATGGCCTCGCGCGCGAAGGCCTCCACCAGCAGCGCCTCGGCCTCCTTATGCGGAATGCCGCGCGCCTTCAGGTAGAACATCAGGTCCTCGTCGAGCTGGCCGCAGGTGCAGCCATGGGCGCAGGCGACGTCGTCGGCGAAGATCTCCAGCTCCGGCTTGTTGTCCATCGAGGGACCTTCCGCCAGCATGATGGTCTGGCTCATCATGCGCCCGTCGGTCTTCTGGGCAATCGGCTGGACGATGATCTTGCCCTGGAAGACGCCGTGCGCCTCGCCGTCGAGGATGTGCTTGTAGGTCTCGCGGCTCTCGCAGTTGGGCGTCGCATGGTCCATGACCAGTGCGGTGTCCGCATGCTGGCGACCCTTCAGCATGGAGACGCCGCGCAGCGTCACGTTGGAACGTTCTCCCGAAAAACGCACGAAGAGCTGGCTGCGCGAGACGGCCGCGCCGGTGGTCAGCGTCAGCGAATCGAAATGCGCCTCGGCGCCGACCTCCGCCTCCAGCGTCGAAAGGTGCAGCGCCTGGTCGCCCTCGATCTGGCGGCGGCCATGCTCCAGCGTCGCGCCGTCGCGCACCACCACCTGCATCACAACGTTCTTCTGGTAATCCGTGCCGGCCGGGCCGACATGGGTCTCGACGATGCCGGCGGAAGCCCCCGCTCCCACCAAAACGACGATGCGCGAGTTGACGAGACAGGCCGTTCCGTCCGACGTGATCGAGACGAGATCGAGCGCGTGAGCGACCGCGGTGCCCGGGGCGATCTCGATGAGGACGCCATCGGTCAGGAAGGCGGTGTTGAGGGCGAAGGCGATATTGGCGCGCGCCGCCGGCTGACCGGCGAGAAGCGTCGCCAGTTCGGGACGCCGGGCCACGGCTTCGGCGAGGCCTGAGACGGTGACGCCCTCGGGCAGCGGCCCGCCATCGGCGAGGTCCGGGGCGAGATAGCCGTCGACCAGGACGATGCGGCTGCCGCCGACGCGCGGCAGACGGCCGATGGCGACCTTGGCGCCGAGCAGCGCCGAGGCGTCGGGCGCACCGGCCAGCGGCCTCGCCTCGCGCATCATGGCGCGCAGGTCGGTGTACTTCCAGTCCTCGACGCGGCGATGCGGCAGGCCGGTGGCCTCGAAGCGGGCGAACCCGGCCGAACGGAGGTCCTGCACCGCGGCAGAGGCGGGCGCGAGGGTGGCGAAGGCGCCGATCAGCGTCTGCTCGGCCGGTGTGCGGATGGGGGTGACGGCGTTCATGGCCTGCCTCACGCGGCCTTGCCGACGATGTCGGCATAGCCCTTGGCCTCAAGCTCGTGGGCGAGTTCCGGACCGCCGGACTTGATGATGCGGCCGGCCGACAAGACGTGGACCACGTCCGGCTTGATGTAGTCGAGCAGGCGCTGGTAGTGCGTGATGACGACAAAGCCGCGGTCCGGCGAGCGCATGGCGTTGACGCCGTCGGCGACGATCTTCAAGGCGTCGATGTCGAGGCCGGAATCGGTCTCGTCGAGGATGGCGAGCTTCGGCTGGAGAAGCGCCATCTGCAGGATCTCGTTGCGCTTCTTCTCGCCGCCGGAGAACCCGACATTGACCGAGCGCCGCAGCATGTCAGGCGAGATGCCGAGTTCCTTGGCCCTGGCGTTGACCAGCTTGATGAACTCGGGCGTCGCGATCTCGTCGAGGCCGTTCTTCTTGCGCTGGGCGTTGATGGCGGCCTTGAGGAAGGTCATCTGGCCGACGCCGGGGATCTCGATCGGATACTGGAAGGCGAGGAACAGGCCCTTGGCGGCGCGCTCGTCGGGCGCAAGCTCCAGGATGTTCTCGCCGTCGAGCAGCGCCTCGCCGTCCGTGACCTCATAGTCCTGGCGGCCGGCGAGCACGTAGGAGAGCGTCGACTTGCCGGAGCCGTTGGGGCCCATGATGGCGGCGACCTGGCCCTTTTCGACAGTGAGATTCAGGCCGTTGAGGATCTGCTTGTCCTCGTCGGCAAGCTTGGCGGTCAGATTCTTGATTTCGAGGAGAGCCATCGGGGCGGTCCTTGTCTGAAACGGGGTAGCCGCGCCGGCGCGGCCGAAAGGGTGAAAGCCGGAGGAGCGGTCGGATCAGCCGACCGATCCCTCCAGCGAAATGGCGATCAGCTTCTGCGCCTCCACCATGAACTCCATCGGGAGTTGCTGGAGCACGTCCTTGACGAAGCCGTTGACGATAAGCGCAACGGCCTCTTCCTGCGTCAGCCCGCGCTGCATGCAGTAGAACATCTGGTCCTCGGACACTTTCGAGGTGGTGGCCTCGTGTTCGAAGACCGCCGAGGCCGTCTTGCTCTCGATATAGGGCACGGTGTGCGCGCCGCACTTGTCGCCGATCAGCAGCGAGTCGCAGTTGGTGAAGTTCTTGGCGTTGGTCGCGCGGCGATGGGCCGAGACGAGGCCGCGATAGGTGTTCTGCGAGCGGCCGGCCGAGATGCCCTTGGAGATGATCCGCGACCGGGTGTTCTTGCCCAGATGGATCATCTTGGTGCCGGAATCGACCTGCTGGGCGCCGTTCGACACGGCGATCGAGTAGAACTCGCCCTGGCTGTCGTCGCCGCGCAGGATGCAGCTCGGATATTTCCAGGTGATGGCCGAGCCCGTCTCCACCTGCGTCCAAGAGATCTTCGAGCGGTCGCCACGGCAGTCGCCGCGCTTGGTGACGAAATTGTAGATGCCGCCCTTGCCCTCGCTGTCGCCCGGATACCAGTTCTGGACGGTCGAGTACTTGATCTCGGCATCGTCATGCGCGATCAGCTCAACGACGGCCGCGTGCAGCTGGTTCTCGTCGCGCATCGGCGCCGTGCAGCCTTCGAGATAGCTCACATAGGAGCCCTTGTCGGCGATGATCAGCGTGCGCTCGAACTGGCCGGTCTTCTGCTCGTTGATGCGGAAATAGGTCGACAGCTCCATCGGGCAGCGCACGCCCGGCGGGATATAGACGAAGGACCCGTCGGAGAAGACGGCGGCGTTCAGCGTGGCGTAGAAGTTGTCGGTCGTCGGGACCACCGAGCCGATATACTGCTTCACGAGGTCGGGGTGCTCGTGCAGCGCCTCGGAGATCGAGCAGAAGATGACCCCCGACTTCCGGAGTTCGTCCTTGAAGGTCGTCACCACGGACACGCTGTCGAAGACCGCGTCCACAGCGATGCGGTTCTCGGGCGCGACGCCGGCGAGAATCTCCTGCTCGCGCAGCGGGATGCCCAGCTTCTTGTAGGTCTCCAGGATAGCCGGATCGATCTCGTCCAGCGACTTCGGCGCCGCGTTCGATTTCGGCGCCGCGTAATAATACATGTCCTGGAAGTCGATCTTCGGATAGGCGACGCGCGCCCAGTCCGGCTCACGCATGGTCAGCCAGCGGCGATAGGCGTCGAGGCGCCATTCCAGCATCCAGGCCGGCTCGTTCTTGCGCGCCGAGATGTAGCGAACGATGTCCTCGGACAGGCCCTTGGGGGCCAGTTCCATCTCGATCTCGGTCGAGAAGCCGTATTTGTACTGGTCGACGTCGATCGCGCGGACCTGTTCGACGGTTTCCTGAACCGCGGGCATCGTCTTCTCCTCATCCTTGCGGCTTCAAGGGCCGCAGGTTGGCAGTCATGTCACGCGGCACGCGCCGCGATCGTCTTCGCATGGGCGGCAAAGGCCGCAAGAAACTGTTCCACGTCGTCGCGGGTGGTCGTCCAGCCGAGGCTGACCCTAAGGGCGGAACGGGCCGCGTTGCCCGCAACCCCCATGGCCGCCAGGACATGGCTCGGCGCGATCTTCCCCGACGAGCAGGCCGACCCGGTCGAGACGGCAACGCCAGCGAGATCGAGCGCGATCACCAGGGTCTCGCCCTCGAAACCCGGATGAACCGTGAGGCTCGTATTGGCCAGACGCTCCGCTGGCAAGCCGATGACACGGCTCGCCGTTGAAATAGTGATGATTTCGCCTTCCAGCCAGTCGCGCAGCGCGGCAAGCCGCTTGATCTCAGCCGCCATGGTGCCGGATACGGCCGCAGCGGCCGCGCCGAAGCCGGCAATGCCGCCAAGGTTCTCGGTGCCCGCCCGCCGGCGACCCTCCTGGCCGCCGCCCCGAACGAGCGGCGGAAAGGTGACGCCTTCCGAGGCGGTAATAATGGCACCGACGCCCTGCGGTGCACCGATCTTGTGGCCCGACAGGAAGAGGGCGTCGCAGTCGAGGGCCGCCATGTCGAGCGGCAGCTTGCCGAGAGCCTGGACCGCATCGACGACGAAGCCGGCGCCATGGGCGCGGCAAAGGGCCGCGACCTCGGTGAGCGGCTGGATGACCCCCGTCTCGTTGTTGGCGGCCATGACCGCCACCAGGGCCGGTCCGTGATCCTCGCCGAGAAGTGCGGCGAGCCGGTGGAGGTCGATACGGCCCTCCCCGTCGACAGGGCAGACCGCAACGGCCTCGGGCGCGAAACGCCCGCCGGCCAGCACACAGGAATGCTCGATGGCCGACACGATCAGACGGGTGAAGGGTCCCCTCGCCCCGCCGCGACCGACAAAGCCGGGGGACAGCAGTGTCGCCGCCGCCTCGCTGCCGCCGGAGGTGAAGGTCACGCAGCGCGCATCGGCGCCGACCAGCCGGGCGACGGCGGAGCGCGCCTCCTCGACGATGCGGCGCGCCTGCCGGCCCTCGCGATGGACCGCGGAGGCATTGCCGGCGAAGTCCAGCGCCGCGAGCACGGCCGCGCGCGCTTCGGGGCGAAGCGGCGTCGTGGCATTGTGGTCGAGATAGACGCGGGTCATCGGGGGATTGAAGCCCTGTCGGAAAAACTTGGCATTCTGGACCGGGTTCGTGCTATAGGCCCGACCCCGAGAGCGCGCCTCCCGTCGCCTCATCGCGATCCGGGAAGAGCGTTTAGAACAATTCTAAACTTTAGAGTCGCCCCGCCGCCCTGTCAAGGACGGAGCTCCATCAAAGTGACTTTTCTCCGTCAAGTTTGATGTCGAGTTGGGCTCCATGACGAGGATTTCCGATGCCTGAAGTCATCTTCAACGGTCCGGCAGGCCGGATCGAAGGGCGTTATCACCCCGCCAAGGTCCGCTCCGCCCCGATCGGCATCGTTCTGCATCCGCACCCGCAGTTCGGCGGGACGATGAACAATCAGATTGTCTACAACTGCTACTATCAGTTCGTGAACCGCGGTTTCTCCGTGCTGCGCTTCAACTTCCGCGGCGTCGGCCGCAGCCAGGGCGCCTTCGACCACGGCGTCGGTGAGCTATCCGATGCGGCCGCCGCCCTTGACTACGCCCAGGCGATCAACCCGGAAGCCCGCACCTGCTGGATCGCCGGCTTTTCCTTCGGTGCATGGATCGGCATGCAGCTCCTCATGCGCCGCCCTGAGGTCGAGGGCTTCATCTCCATCGCCCCGCCGGCCAACCTCTACGACTTCTCCTTCCTCGCCCCCTGCCCCTCGTCCGGCCTCATCGTCCATGGCGACAAGGACGCCGTGGTGCCGCTGACCGCCGTGCAGGGGCTCGTCGAGAAGCTGAAGACGCAGAAGGGCATCATCATCGAGCAGCAGGTGGTGCCCGGCGCCAACCACTTCTTCGAGAACACCATCGACCCGCTGATGGAGGTCGTCGGCGGCTATCTCGACAAGCGCCTGGGGAAACAGGACGCGGCGGAGTGACACGGCGCTTGCGGGGTCGTCCGACTCCGCTTAAAGCCCGGGGCTTATGACCCACGACCCTTCGTCCTTCGTGCTGAAGCGCCGGCACTTGCTCGGGATCGAGGGGCTTTCCCCTCAGGAGATCACGGGGCTCCTCGATCTCGCCGAGGAATTCGTCACCCTCAACCGGCAGATCGAGAAGAAGCGCACGTCCTTGCGCGGGCGCACGCAGATCAACCTCTTCTTTGAGGCCTCGACACGCACCCAGTCCTCGTTCGAACTCGCAGGCAAACGCCTCGGCGCCGACGTCATGAACATGTCGGTGGCGCAGTCCTCCATCAAGAAGGGCGAGACGCTGATCGACACGGCACTGACCCTCAACGCCATGCACCCCGACATCCTGATCATGCGCCATGCCGCGTCGGGGGCGGTGGAACTTCTGGCGAAGAAGGTCGACTGCTCCGTGGTCAATGCCGGCGACGGCACGCACGAGCATCCGACCCAGGCCCTGCTCGACGCCCTCACCATCCGCCGCAACAAGGGCCGTATCGAGCGCCTGACGGTCGCCATCTGCGGTGATATCCTGCATTCGCGCGTCGCCCGCTCCAACATCATCCTCCTGAACGCGATGCAGGCGCGTGTCAGGGCCATCGGCCCCTCAACCCTCCTGCCGGCCGCCGCCGAACGCCTCGGCGTCGAGGTCTATCGCGACATGAAGGAGGGCCTCAAGGACGTCGACATCGTCATGATGCTGCGCCTCCAGCGCGAGCGCATGAACGGCTCCTTCGTGCCCTCGGTGCAGGAGTACTTCCACTATTTCGGCCTCGACGAGGCCAAGCTCCGCTATGCGAAGCCCGATGCGCTGGTCATGCATCCCGGCCCGATGAACCGCGGGGTCGAGATCTCGACCGCGGTGGCGGACGGTGCCCAGTCGCTGATCCGCGAGCAGGTGGAAATGGGCGTCGCCGTGCGCATGGCGGTGCTCGAAGCCCTCGCCCGCAACCTGCCGAACGCGTGAGGGCGCCATGCCGAAGACCGACATGCGCCCCTTCCTCCTCGCCAACGCCCTGCTGGTCGATCCGGCCGCGGGCACCGAAACCATGGGCGGGCTGCTCGTCCGCGACGGGCTCATCGCCGACGCCGGGCCGCACCTGACCGCCGGTGCGGTCGGCCCCGACATCGACGTCCGCGACTGCGGCGGGCGGGTCGTCGCGCCCGGCCTCATCGACATCCGCTGCTTCGTCGGCGAGCCCGGCTACGAATATCGCGAGACCATTGCCTCGGCGACCGCCGCGGCGGCGGCGGGCGGCGTCACCACCATCGTCTGCCAGCCGGCGACCGATCCGGTCATCGACGACCCGGCCATCGTCGACTTCCTGCTGCGCCGCGCCCGCGACACCGGCATCGTGCGCGTCCACCCCATGGCGGCTCTCACCAAGAAGCTCGCGGGACGCGAGATGACGGAGTTCGGCCTGCTGCAGGCCGCCGGTGCCGTGGCCTTCACCGATGGGGCGCGGTCGGTCACCGACGCGCTCGTCATGCGCCGCGCCATGACCTATGCGCGCGACTTCGATGCGCTCATCGTGCACCACACCGAGGACCCCGCTCTCGTGGGCGAGGGCGTCATGAACGAGGGCGAGTTCGCCTCGCGCCTCGGGCTCGGCGGCATCCCGGTCGAGGCAGAGACCATCATGCTCGAGCGCGACATGCGGTTGGTGAAGCTGACCGGGGCGCGCTACCACGCCGCCTCCATCACCTGCCGCGACAGCCTCGCGATCATCGCACGGGCGAAGAACGAGGGATTGCCCGTCACCGCGGCCGTGACCATCAACCACCTGACGCTCAACGAGAACGACATCGGCAGCTACCGCACCTTCTGCAAGGTGACGCCGCCCTTGCGCACCGAGGATGACCGCCTCGCCCTCGCCGATGCGGTCGCCGACGGCACGATCGATGTCATCGTCTCGGACCACGATCCCCAGGACGTCGAGACCAAGCGCCTGCCCTTCGCCGAGGCCATGCCAGGCGCGGTCGGCGTCGAGACCATGCTGCCGGCGGCGCTGCGCCTCCTGCATGCCGGACTGGTCCCGCTCAACGCGCTGCTGAAGGCGCTCTCGACCACGCCCGCCGCCCTGCTGGGACTGCCCGGCGGATCGCTGGCGACAGGCGAGCCGGCCGACCTCATCATCCTCGATCTCGACGAGCCCTGGGTTCTCGACCGCGACGATCTCCGGTCGAAGTGCAAGAACTCGCCATTCGACGAGGCGCGAATGACCGGCCGGGTGCTGGCGACCTTCGTCGCCGGCCGCAAGGTTCACGATCTCGGCGGCTGACGGCATCGCGACAGCGGGATCGGGGATATCGCCTTGCGGGCCATGGTCTTTGCGGCCCGAAATGCTAGCGTGAGGCGTTCCCTGCCGGTGATTGCCTCATGATTGCAGCCTCCCTTCCCGTCCTCGCCGCCGCCCTGGCCGTCGGCTACCTGCTCGGTTCGATCCCCTTCGGCCTGGTCCTGACGCGCAGCGCCGGCCTCGGCGACATCCGCGCCATCGGCTCGGGCAATATCGGCGCGACCAATGTGCTGCGCACCGGCAACAGGAAGCTCGCCGCCGCGACCCTGCTGCTCGACGGACTGAAGGGCACTGCGGCCGTCCTCCTCGCCGGAATTTTCGGACCCGCCGCGGCCCTTGCCGCCGGTATTGGCGCCTTTATCGGCCATGTCTTCCCGGTGTGGCTCGGCTTCAGGGGCGGCAAGGGCGTTGCAACCTTCCTCGGCGTCCTGCTCGCCATCGCCTGGCCGGCCTTTTTCGTCTTCGCAGCGATCTGGATCGCCATGGCCTATGCCTTCCGCTTCTCCTCGCTCGCGGCCCTCGCCGCCAGCGTGGCGACCCCCGTCGTTCTCGCCGTCATGGGGTACGGCTGGCCGGCCGTCCTCGCCTTCGCGGCGATGACAGCCCTTCTCATCGCCAAGCACCACGAGAATATCGCCAAGCTGATCGCCGGCACCGAAAGCCGCATCGGCGAGAAGAGCGCGGCGCCGCCGGGATGAGCACGGGCGGCGGCGACGACCTCTTCTCCCGCCCTGCCACGGCGCTCCGCCTGACGGACCGCCAGAGACTGGACTGGCTGCGCCTCGCCCGCTCGGAGAATGTCGGCCCCCGCACCTTCCGCGAACTGATCAACCTCTACGGCAGCGCCGCGGCGGCGCTGGAGGCCCTGCCGGACCTGTCGCGCCGCGGCGGCGCGCGCTCGATCCGCATCGCAACCCTTGCCGAGGTCGAGTCAGAGATGGCGCGGGCAGCAGCCCTCGGCGTCCGCTTTGCGGCTCTCGGCGAGCGCGACTATCCCGACCGTCTGCGCCGCATCGCTTCGGCACCGCCCCTGATCGCTCTGCGGGGCGATGCGACCTGCCTGACGCGGCCCATGGTCGGCCTCGTCGGGTCGCGCAATGCCTCCATTGCCGGCATCAAGATGGCCGCGATCCTGGCAAGGGGTCTCGGCGAGGCCGGCATGACGACCGTCTCGGGCCTGGCACGCGGCATCGACACGGCCGCCCATGAGGCCTCCATCGGGACGGGAACCGTCGCCGTCCTCGCCGGCGGGCATGACCGCATTTACCCGGCTGAAAACGAACCCCTGCTCATGCGGCTTCTGGCGGCGGGCGTCGCGCTCAGCGAGATGCCGATGGGCCACGAGCCCCGCGCCAGGGACTTCCCCCGCCGCAACCGGCTGATTGCAGGCCTGGCGCTGGGCGTCATCGTGGTCGAGGCCGCGGAGCGATCAGGCTCGCTGATCACTGCGCGGATGGCGCTGGAGGAGAACCGCGAGGTCTTCGCCGTGCCGGGTTCTCCCCTCGACCCGCGCGCCGAGGGCGCCAACCGTCTGCTCAAGCAGGGCGCGACCCTCGTCACCGGCGTCGATGACGTGCTGACCGTTCTCATGCCCATTCTGGAGCGGCCGGCCGACCCGTCCGACCTGGAGGAGGACGAAACGCGCCTCGACGCCGCCGATCCGGGCGATGATGGCCGCAGCCGCATCATGGCCCTGCTCGGACCGGTTCCCGTGACCCTCGACGATGTGGTGCGCGCCTCGGGGCTCGGCGTGGCGGCAGTCCGTGTCGCCCTGCTCGAACTGGAACTGGCGGGACGCCTTCAGCGCGATCCGGGCGGCCGCGTGTCGCTGCTCTGAGCGCAGGCGCGCTGCCCACCCTCCCTCTCGCGGATGATCTCGGCCTGCTGCTCGGCCTCCAGTCGCACCATGTCGGCGAGGTAAGCCAGCGTCCTGAGCTCAGCCAGACGCGCCAGTTCCACGAGTTCGCTGGCCAGCTTGCCGACATAGGAGGCGATATCGGCCCTGCTGACCGGAGCGGCAGATGGCGCGGCAGGCACACGCCGTTCAGATCTGCCGTTTCCGATCTGACGCCGCCTGCCATCGACCCGCATGCCCCGCTCCATCCGGCTCCCCGACGCTTGCCTGCGCACAACGTCGTACCCCATCCACAACCATAATATCAATGTTTGAAATAATGCACCTATAAAGTGCATTCACCACTGATTTGACTTGGGCACGCCTTGTGCCCATGTTCCGGCCGACTTTCGGCACCGCATGATCGGTGCGCCGTCAATTCCAAGGGGCACAGGCGCGTGGGCGTGAACGTCGTCATCGTCGAATCGCCGGCCAAGGCCAAGACGATCAACAAATATCTTGGCCCCGGCTACGAGGTGATCGCCTCCTTCGGCCATGTCCGCGACCTGCCGCCGAAAGACGGTTCCGTCGACCCGGACGCCGATTTCGCGATGATCTGGGAAGCGGACGGCCGCGGCGCCAAGCGCATCGCCGAGATCGCCAAGCTGGTGAAAGGCGCGGACAAGTTGATCCTCGCGACCGACCCTGATCGCGAGGGCGAGGCCATTTCCTGGCATCTTCTCGAGGCCCTGCGCGACAGGCGCGTGCTCAAGGACATGCCGGTCGAGCGCGTCACCTTCAACGCCATCACCCGGCAGGCCGTGCAGGACGCCATGGCGGCGCCCCGCGCCATCGACACGGCGCTGGTCGAGGCCTATCTCGCCCGCCGCGCCCTCGACTATCTCGTCGGATTCCGCCTGTCGCCGGTGCTCTGGCGCAAGCTGCCGGGCGCAAGGTCGGCCGGTCGCGTCCAGTCGGTGGCGCTGCGCCTCGTTTGCGAGCGCGAGGCCGAGATCGAGCGCTTCCGCAAGAAGGAATACTGGTCGCTGGTGGCGACCCTCTCCACGCCCCGCGGCGAGATCTTCGAGGCCCGGCTCGTGGGGGCCGACGGCCAGAAGATCCAGCGGCTCGATGTGGGCACCGAAACCGAGGCCCGCGCCTTCGATAAGGCCCTGGCCGAGGCGCATTTTGCCGTCTCCGGCGTCGAGGCAAAGCCCGCCCGCCGCCACCCCTTCGCGCCTTTCACCACCTCGACGCTGCAGCAGGAGGCAAGCCGCAAGCTCGGCTTTGCGCCGGCCCGCACCATGCAGGTCGCACAGCGCCTCTACGAGGGCACCGACATCGGTGGCGAGACGGTCGGCCTCATCACCTACATGCGAACCGACGGCGTCGATGTGGCGCCGGAGGCCGTCGCCGCCATCCGCGACCTGATCGGCAAGGATTTCGGCGCGCGCTACGTGCCGGGCGCGCCGCGCAAATACACCTCCAAGCAGAAGAACGCCCAGGAGGCTCACGAGGCCATCCGCCCGACCGATGCCCGCCGCCATCCGCGCGATGTCGCGAAGTTCCTCGAGCCCGAGCAGGCCCGTCTCTACGAGCTGATCTGGAAGCGCACCGTCGCCTCGCAGATGGAGAGCGCCGAGCTCGAGCGCACCACCGTCGACATCGACGCGACCGTCGGCGGCCTCGGATCGTCGCTCGGCCGCCGGCTGGAGCTGCGCGCCACCGGTCAGGTGGTGAAGTTCGACGGCTTCCTTACCCTCTACACCGAGGACCGCGACGACGACGGCGACGACGACGAGGCGAAGCGCCTGCCGGCCATGACGGTCGGCGAGAAGCTCGCCCGCCAGGCTATCGCCACGACGCAGCACTTCACCGAGCCGCCGCCGCGCTATTCCGAGGCGAGCCTCGTCAAGCGGATGGAGGAGCTCGGCATCGGCCGTCCTTCCACCTATGCGGCGACGCTGCAGACGCTGCAGGACCGCGAATACGTGAAGATCGACAAGAAGCGCCTCGTCCCCGAGGACAAGGGCCGCCTCGTCACCGCCTTCCTGGAGAACTTCTTCGAGCGCTATGTCGAATATGGCTTCACCGCCGCGCTGGAGGAAAAGCTCGACCTCGTCTCCAACAGCGAGCTCGACTGGAAGGCGCTGCTGCGCGACTTCTGGCGGGACTTTGCCGCCGCCATCGACGAGACCAAGGAACTGCGCGTCTCGGACGTGCTCTCCGCCCTCAACGACAGCCTCGGGCCGCACATCTTCCCCGACCGCGGCGACGGATCGAACCCGCGCGCCTGCCCGACCTGCGGCACCGGCGCGCTGTCGCTGAAGCTCGGCAAGTTCGGCGCTTTCATCGGCTGCTCCAACTACCCCGAGTGCCGTTTCACCCGCCAGCTTGCGGCCCCCAGCGCCGACGCGGTGGACGGCCCCGCCTCGACCGCGGCCGACGGCACGCGCAAGCTGGGCGACGATCCGGTCAGCGGCCTCGAGGTCACTGTCCGCGACGGCCGCTTCGGCCCCTATGTCCAGCTCGGCGAGGGCGAGAAGCCGAAGCGCTCGTCGCTGCCAAAGGGCCTGACGCCTGCCGGCCTCGACCTTGAACGGGCGCTCGCCCTGCTTGAACTGCCGAAGGAAGTGGCCAAGCACCCGGAAAGCGGCGAGCCGATCCTGGTCGGCATCGGGCGCTATGGCCCCTACGTCCAGCACGGCCGCACCTATGCCAACCTGGAGAAGGACGACGACGTGCTGGCGATCGGCGCCAACCGCGCCATCGACCTCGTCATCGCCAAGGAAAGCGGCGCCAAGAGCCGCTTCGGCCGCGGCAGCGCGCCGGCCGGCCGCGAACTCGGCGAGCATCCGACCCTCGGCGGCCCGGTCACCGTCATGGCCGGCCGCTACGGCCCCTATGTGAAGCACGGTTCGGTCAACGCCACCCTGCCCAAGGGCAAGGACCCGGCGGGCCTCACCCTGGAGGAGGCGGTGCCGCTGCTCGCCGCCCGCGCCGAGAGCGCGGGACCGGCGAAGAAGGGCTTTGCCCGCGGCAAGGCGGCGAAGCCCTCCAGCGACAAGGCGGCGGGCGCCAAGGCCAAGGCGCCGGCGAAGAAATCGGCGGCGAAAAAGCCCGCGGCGAAGAAGGCAGCCAAGCCGAAGGAGTGAGGCCGCCCGGCGTCATCGGCGTTTCTTCGGCGCCGCCGATCGGCTAGCCTTTGAAACGCCGTCGGATTCCGCGTCGGCCTGATCTGGACGTCATTTGCCCCGCAGACCCAAGACCGACGCCCCTTCCCGCCTGCCCTCCCGCGAGGAGGTGCTGGCCTTCATCGCCAGCCAGACCGGCCGGGTGGGCAAGCGCGAGATCACGCGCCATTTCGGCCTTCATGGCGCCGACAAGGCCGCGCTCAAGGCGCTGCTGAAGGACATCGTCGACGAGGGTCTGGTCGCCAAGGGGCGCGGCAAGCTGGCCAAGCACGGCGCCCTGCCGCCGGTCGTCGTCGTCGACATCACGACCCGCGACGCCGAGGGCGACCTCGTCGCCAGCCCCGCCGAATGGGACGAGGAGGAGCACGGCCCCGCCCCGGCGATTCTCATCGCCGTGCCGCATCGCCCGCGCCCGGGCGATCCCGTCCCGGGCCTCGGCGACCGCGCGCTCGTGCGCCTGTCCGATGGCGGGTCTGCAAGCGACGACCCACGCCCCGTCGGCCGGGTGATGAAGATCCTCGAGCGCGGCCGCTCGCGCACCATCGGTGTGTTCCGGGCCGTACCAGGGCATGGCGGCAGGCTCATTCCCATCGACAAGAAGAATGTCGGCCGCGAACTCGCCATTCCCGACGAGGCAACGGGCGAGGCAAAGGACGGCGATCTCGTCGCCGTCGACATCGTCCGCACATCGCGCTTCGGCCCGCCGGTGGCACGGGTCCGCGAGCGCCTCGGCAACCTGAAGTCCGAGCGGGCGATCTCGCTCATCGCGCTCGAGGTGCATGGCATCCCGCACGTCTTCCGCTCCGACACGCTGGCGGAGGCCGAGGCCGTCGAGCATGTCGCGCTGGGACGCCGCGAGGACTGGCGCAAGCTGCCGCTGGTCACCATCGACCCGCCCGACGCCAAGGACCACGACGACGCCGTCCACGCCGAGCCCGATCCCTCCGAGGACAATGCCGGCGGCTTCATCCTTACCATCGCCATTGCCGACGTGGCGGCCTATGTGCGCCCGGGCACTGCGCTTGACCGCGAGGCGGCGATCCGCGGCAATTCGGTCTATTTCCCTGACCGCGTCGTGCCGATGCTCCCCGAACGCATCTCCAACGACCTGTGCTCGCTGAAGCCCCGCCTGGACCGACCGGCTCTCGCCTGCCGCGTCGTCATCCGCGCCGACGGTCGCCGCAAGTCGCATTCCTTCCACCGCATCATGATGCGCTCGGAGGCCAAGCTCGCCTATGCCCAGGCCCAGGCCGCCATCGACGGTCATCCCGACGAGACGACGGCGGACCTCGTCGAGCCGATTCTGAAGCCGCTTTGGGACGCCTATGCCGCCCTGAAGCGGGCGCGCGACGACCGCGAGCCGCTCGACCTGGACCTGCCAGAGCGCAAGATCCTGCTGAAGTCGGACGGCACGGTGGATCGGGTGGTCATGCCCGAGCGGCTCGACGCGCACCGGCTGATCGAGGAGATGATGATCCTCGCCAATGTCTGCGCCGCCGAGACGCTGGAAAAGCACCGCACGCCCTGCATGTACCGCATCCATGACGCGCCGAGCATGGAGAAGCTGCTGGCGCTGAAAGAGTTCCTGAAGACCCTCGACATCGCGCTGCCGAAGGCGGAACTGCTCCGCCCCTCGAACTTCAACCAGATCCTCGCCCGCGCGAAAGGAACCGACTCCACCGAGCTCGTGAACCAGGTGGTGCTGCGCTCGCAGTCGCAGGCGGCGTATTCGCCCGAGAACATCGGCCATTTCGGCCTCAATCTCAGGCGCTACGCCCATTTCACCTCGCCGATCCGCCGCTATGCCGACCTCATCGTCCATCGCGGGATGATCAAGGCGCTCGGCCTCGGCGAGGACGGTCTCACTGAAGGCCAGGCCGCGGCCCTCGCCGAGATCGCCGCCGAGATCTCCGCCGCCGAGCGCCGCGCCATGGCGGCCGAGCGCGAGACAATCGACCGGCTGATCGCCGCCCATCTGGCGGAGCGGGTGGGCGACATCTTCGGCGCCCGCATCTCCGGCATGACCCGCTCCGGGCTCTTCGTGAAGCTCGACGACACCGGCGCCGACGGCTTCGTACCGGCATCCACCATCGGCGGCGACTATTTCCGCTACGAGGAGGGCCAGCAGGCGCTGGTGGGGACCCGGACGGGCGAGACCTACCGGCTCGGCGACGCCGTCACCGTCCGGCTCGTGGAGGCGGCGCCGGTAGCCGGAGCCCTGCGATTCGAACTGATGAGCGATGGGCGCGTCGGCCTTGCGCCGGGCAAGCGGCCGGCGCACATAACCCGCAAGGCGCGCGACGACGGTTTCACCGACGGCCGGCGCGCGAGGCCGGGTGATCGGCCTTCCAAGCCCCCGTGGAAGAAGAAAGGCCGCCGATGACCGTGCAGATTCTGACCGGACAGGCCCTTGCAGAGGTGGTGCGCCCGAAGCGCGATCTGTGGGGGGCCGTCAGGCGCGGCATGCGCTGCCGCTGCCCCGCCTGCGGCGAGGGACGGCTGTTCACCTCCTATCTGAAGGTCGCCCCGCACTGCGATTCCTGCGGCGAGGCGCTGCATCATCATCGCTCCGACGACGCTCCGCCCTATGTGACCATCATGATCGTCGGCCACGTGATCGTGCCGCTGCTCCTGTGGCTCGAACTCGCTTATGAGCCGGCCCTGTGGGTCCACTTCATCCTCTGGCTGCCGCTCACCCTCGCGATGAGCCTGGCGTTGCTGCCGCCGGTGAAGGGCGCCATCGTCGGCTACCAGTGGGCGCTGCGCATGCACGGCTTTGACGAGAACAGCGCCGAATCCAGACAGGGACCCAATCCGTGAGCGACAAGGGCATTGCACTCGCCGAGCGACTGACGAAGACGGAACGCGAAACGCGCTGGGCCAACCAGAAGCCGGTCGACGCCGCCACCCTCATCCTTATCGACCGCTCGGGCCACAAGCCCAAGGTTCTGATGGGCAAGCGCCGCCACGACCTGAAGTTCATGCCCGGCAAGTTCGTGTTTCCCGGTGGCCGCCGCGACCCTGACGACCGCGCCATGCCGGTGTTCGGCACGCTGCACGATCGCGCCCAGGCCCGCCTGATGTCGCGCGTGCAGCGTCCCTCCATGTCGCGCGCCCGCTCGCTGGCGCTGACCGCCATCCGCGAGACCTGCGAGGAGACCGGTCTGCTGCTCGGCACCCGCGACGCCGGCAAGCCGGAGGTCGTGCCCAAGGGCTGGGAGGCCTTCGCCGAGCATGGCGTCTTCCCGGATCTGGAGTCGCTCCACTTCGTCGCCCGTGCGATCACCCCGCCGCGCCGGCCGAAGCGTTTCGATACGCGGTTCTTTGCCTGCGACGCCGACCATGTCGCCCACCGCATCGAGGGCGTCGTCGGTCCGCATGCCGAGTTGACCGAACTCAAATGGCTGACCCTCGACGAGGCGCTGCACGAGGATCTGCCGACCATCACCACGGTGGTCCTTGAGGAACTCGGCGACCGGATTTCCAAGGGCTTCTCGCCGCTCCTGCCCGTGCCGTTCTATTTCATGGTGCGCAAGGAGTTCCGGCGCGAGGTCCTCGACTGAAGTCAAGCGGTCGTGATTTGAGGCAGCGCAAGGACCCTGATTAGAAACGGTCTAATCAACCGCTGCGGCGTCCTGCCGCACAGGGGTCCGTCATGATCAAGCCTTGGCTGCTGCGTTTTCACCGCTGGCTCACCCTCGTCTTCGCTCTGCCGCTGGCGGTCATCGTCCTCTCGGGGCTGATCCTCTCCTTCGAGCCGATGGCCCAGGTCACCGCCGGCAAGCCGGGATCCCTGACCGCGGACCGGATCGTTGAACTGCTTGGCCGCCATGATCCCGAAGGCAAGGCGAGGTCCCTCGCCTACCGTGCCTATGAGGGCCGCCTCTCCATCGGTGGTGTGAGGCCCGACGACACCATCGACGTCGACGTGCGCACCGGCGCGGAACTGACCGAGGACGGCACCCTCTCCAATCTCTTCTATTACTGCCGCGTCCTGCACGAGACCCTGATGCTGGACCTCGGCTGGCTGGTCCACGCCTCGACCATCGCGATGATCGTCCTGATGGTGCTCGGCATCGCCATGGGCTGGCCGCGCTTCGCCAACACCCTGTCCGGATGGCACAAGGGCATGGCCTGGGGCCTTCTGCCGCTGCTCGTCCTCAGCCCGCTGACCGGGCTCTTCCTCGTCTGGGGCGTCAGCTTTACCGGCTCGCCTCCCCCGGCTGCCCGCACGACGGCGCTGTCGATGGTGGACGTCGTACGCAAGGTCGGCGCTGAGCACGACCTCTCCGGCCTTGTCTGGCTGCGCGGCCGGGCCGGTCGCCAACTCGCGCGGGTGGTCGTCGACGGCGAGTACCGTGTCTTCACCGTCTCGGCCGAGGGCGTCGCCCCGACGACGCGCAACTGGGTGCGGATCTGGCACGAGGGCAATTTCGCCGGCGTCTGGTCCGCCCTGATGAACGTCGTCATCTCCTTCGCACTGGTCGGCCTGATGGTCACCGGACTCATCATCTGGGCGCGCCGCCGCTTCCGCAAACGCCGGCCACGGCCGGCCCGCACCGGCGCTGCCGTCGGCACGCCGGCCTGACGCACCAATTCGGCGCTTGTCATCGGCGCGTCTCACCTTCATGGGAGGCGGCCTGATGACCGCCCCCAGCGCCACCGACCATTTCTCCCGCCAGACCATCGCCTCGCTCGGCGCGGCGATCGCCTGCATCGTCACGGTCGGCATCGGCCTGTCGCTGTCGATCCCGCTCCTGTCCTTCGCCCTCGACGCCAAGGGCGCCTCGCGCACCCTCATCGGCCTCAACACGGCGATGGCCGGCGTCGCCACCATCGCCTGCGCGCCCTTCATCTCCGGCTGGGCCCGCCGCTTCGGCGTCCACGCGCTGCTCGTTGGCGCAACGGTGCTCGCCGGCGTCAGCCTCCTCGCCTTCTACGTTGTCGAGCCGATCTGGGCCTGGTTCCCGCTGCGCTTCGTCTTCTCGCTGGCGCTGACGGTGCTCTTCGTCCTGTCGGAGTACTGGATCAACGCGGCAGCGCCCGAGCATCGCCGTGGCCTCGTCCTCGGCGTCTATGCGAGCGCGCTTTCCATCGGCTTTGCCGCCGGACCCTATGTTCTGATCCTGCTCGGTGCGGAGGGACCTGCCCCCTATCTCGCTGGCGCTGCGCTCCTCGTCGTCGCCATGCTGCCGGTTCTGCTGGCGCGGGCGATGGTCCCGGTCATCGACGACCAGCCCTCCTCAGGATTCGTCACCTTCCTGTGGGCGGCGCCGGCAGCGACCCTCGCCGCCCTCGTCTTCGGCTCGGCCGAGACCGGCGCCTTCGCGCTGCTGCCGCTCTACGGCACGGCGATCGGGCTCGACGTTGCAGGCGCCGCCACGCTGGTGTCGCTGATGTCGCTCGGCAATCTCGCCTTCCAGGTACCCATCGGGCTCATCGCCGACCGCATCGACCGTCGCAAGGTGCTGCTGGCCTGCGGGCTCGTCGGCGCGGCCGGCATGCTGATCGCGACCTTCGTGACGCTCCCCGTCGGCTGGCTGCGCGTGCTGCTGTTCGTGTGGGGCGGCATTGTGGCCGCGCTCTACACGGTCGGCCTCGCCCATCTCGGCAGCCGCTTCCGCGGCGCCGACCTCGCCCAGGCCAACGCCGCCTTCGTCGTCATGTATTCGGCCGGCCTGATGATCGGACCGCCGCTCGCCGGCTTCGGCATGGACCTGTGGCCGCCGCACGGATTGATGGCGACCTTCGCGGGCCTGTTCTGCCTCTATGTCGGGGTCGTCGCCTGGCGGATGCGCTATAGTTAACCGCTCGTCGAGCCTGACCGCAAATCCCCTATAGCTGACCAAATTCGTCAGCGCGGTGACGGGGCCGATGGGCCGGGAGTGCTTCCCTGGCCGCATCGGCGATGGGCAGGCGGGCGACACCGTATCGGTCTGGCGCTATACTGATACGTCTTTGTCAGTATCTCAGGATCACCGGGTCATGACACGTCCCCGCATCGGGCTGGCGCTGGGCAGCGGGTCTGCGCGTGGATGGTCGCATATCGGCGTCATCGACGCTCTGGCCGAGGCCGGCATCGAACCGGACATCGTGTGCGGAACCTCCATCGGCTCGCTCGTCGGCGCCGCCTATGTCGCGGGGCAGCTGACCGCCCTGCGACAGTGGGCGATGGCCGCGACATGGCGCGAGATCGTCGGACTGATGGATGTCCGCCTGTCGGGGGGCGGGCTGATCGACGGCAAGCAGATCGTCGCGTTTCTTCAGGGGCTCGGCATCGACGGACAGATCGAGAGCTGTCCCAAAAAATACGCGGCCGTCGCCACGGACCTCGCCACCGGCCGCGAGATCTGGCTTCAGTCCGGACCGATCCTCGATGCCGTGCGCGCCTCCATCGCATTGCCCGGGATCATCAGCCCGGCCAGGATCGGCGACCAATGGCTGGTGGACGGCGGCCTTGCCAACCCGGTACCGGTCTCGGTCTGCCGTGCCCTCGGGGCGGACGTGATCATTGCGGTCAATCTCAACGGCGACCTCGTCGGGCGACGCTTCGACAGCGAGCCCTCCGCTGCGGCCATGCGTCCGCCTATTCCGAACGAGCACCTCGATCGTATCCTGCGGCAACTGCCGGAGGCGCTGCGCGAGCAGGCGACGCAGCTGATCCCGCGGCTGTCCCCGCGGGGGCCGTCCACGCCGGGATATTTCAACGTGATCGCCAATTCCATCAACATCATGCAGGACCAGATCACCCGCACCCGTCTTGCGGGCGAGCCACCCCATGTGATGCTCGTGCCGCGGCTGCGCGACATCGGGCTGCTGGAGTTCAACCGTGCCAACGAGGCGATCGCCGAAGGGCGCGCCTGCGTCGAGCATGCGCTGCCAATGCTGCAGCGGTACGTGTAGAGGTCTAGACGATCACCACCGGCTGGGCGCGGCCAGGATGCGTCGCCCACTGCGTCGAGGACAGGCCGAGCAGCAAGGCCGGACCGGACAGCTGTTTTTTGATGTCCTACATCAAGAAATTACAATAATATTCTGATCTGACGTCGTCATTTTTTCTCTCACGAGGCGCGCCATTCTCCCGCCCGCCCGCGCCTCACTCAACCGTCACGCTCTTGGCAAGGTTGCGCGGCTGGTCGACATCCGTGCCCATCTCGACGGCCGTGTGATAGGCGATGAGCTGGATCGGCACCGAATAGACGATCGGCGCGATGGTCGCCGGCACGTCCGGCATGACGATGGTCGCGACCGTATCGACCTCGGCATGCTCGGCCCCCTTCTCGTCGGTGACGAGGATGATCTGGCCGCCGCGCGCCGCCACCTCCTGCATGTTGGAGACGGTCTTCTCGTAGACCTTGTCGAAGGGCGCGATGACGATGACCGGCATGGCCTCGTCGATCAGCGCGATGGGTCCGTGTTTCAGTTCGCCCGCCGCATAGCCCTCGGCATGGATGTAGGAGAGCTCCTTGAGCTTCAGCGCGCCCTCCATGGCGATGGGATAGGAGGTGCCACGCCCGAGATAGAGCACGTCGCGCACCTTCGACAGCATCTTGGCGATGCCGGCGATGTGGTCCTCCTGCTTCAGCGCCTCGTTCATGAAGCGCGGCGCCTCCATCATGGCGCGGACGAGATTGTCCTCCTCCTCCGCATTGACGAAGCCGCGCGCCTTGCCGGCGGCGATCGCCAGCGAGGCGAGCACCGCGAGCTGGCAGGTGAAGGCCTTGGTCGAGGCGACGCCGATCTCCGGTCCGGCCAGCGTCGGCATGACGATGTGGCTCTCACGGGCGATGGTCGAGGTCGGCACGTTGACGACGGCGAGCACGTGCTGGCCGTTCTCCTTGGCGTAGCGGAGGGAGGCCAGGGTGTCGGCGGTCTCGCCCGACTGGGAGACGACGATCATCAGCCCGCCGGGCACCATCGGCGTCTCGCGGTAGCGGAACTCGGAGGCGATATCGATATCCACCTGGATGCGGGCGAAGCGCTCGAACCAGTACTTGGCGGTCAAGCCCGCGAGGTAGGCCGTTCCGCAGGCGGCGATCGAGATGCG
Source organism: Phreatobacter aquiterrae (assembly GCF_053471285.1). NCBI lineage: Bacteria > Pseudomonadati > Pseudomonadota > Alphaproteobacteria > Hyphomicrobiales > Phreatobacteraceae > Phreatobacter > Phreatobacter aquiterrae. The sequence continues at coordinate 134,254 of NZ_JBJPHW010000012.1, forward strand.
CGGCAGGGCGGCCCAGTCGAAGGGCAGGTCCGCCGGCAGGCGCACCTTGCCGTTGGCCATGTCGAGGTAGTGGGCAGTGGTACGCGCCACGACCTCCGGCTGCTCGTAGATCTCCTTGAGCATGAAGTGCTTGTGGTTGCCCTTGTCGACCAGGAAGGCGGTTGCCGAGGAGCGGATCACCGGCCGCTGCACCACGTGGCCGGCCTCGTCGCGGATCTCCACGGAATCATGGTCGAGGATGGCCCAGTCGCCCTCCTCAAGATAGGCGACGGCCGAGGTGAAGGGCGCCAATGCGATGGCGTCGGAGCCGAGATACATCTCGCCCTCGCCATAGCCCACCGCCAGCGGCGAGCCCTTGCGGGCGCCGATCAACAGGTTCTCGTTGCCTTCGAAGACGAAGGCGAGCGCGAAGGCGCCGCGCAGGCGCGGCAGGGCCGCACCAACCGCATCAACAGCGCTCAGGCCTTCCTTCATGCCTTGCCCGACCAGATGCGCCACCGTCTCGGTGTCGGTCTGGGTGGAGAAGACGACGCCCTTGGCCTCCAACTCCTGCCGGAGCTCGCGGAAATTCTCGATGATGCCGTTGTGGACGACGGCAACGCCCTCCGAGGCATGCGGATGGGCGTTGGTCTCGGTCGGTGCGCCATGCGTCGCCCAGCGCGTATGGCCGATACCGATGGTGCCGGTGAGCGGCGACTTCGCAAGGACGGCCTCGAGATTCTTCAGCTTGCCCTCGGCGCGCCGACGGGTGAGCACGCCGTTCTCCAGGGTGGCGACGCCGGCGGAGTCGTAGCCGCGATACTCGAGGCGCTTGAGGCTATCGACGAGTTGGCCCGCCACGGGCGCCTTGCCGAGAATGCCGATGATTCCGCACATGCTTGTCGTTCTCCACGTCCCGTCCGGCGGCACCGCCGCACAGCGTCCGAATCCAGCGCTTATACGCCGCCACGACCCAAGGTGGGTTTAACGGCGCAGCCGCGCGGTCGCGAAATGAATTGCTGTGACGATGTGAGACAGGGGCAGTTTCCCAGAGGCCGCCGCCCCTCAGGCTTTCCCCTGTTCTCGCGCCTTGCGCGCCGTCCGCCGCGCCTTGTTGGCGCGGATCATCTCGGCCCCTCGCCCCGGCAGCCCCGCCTGCTTGGTGCGACCGAAGACGAGCGCACCTTCCTTCACGTCGAGCGTGATGGTCGAGCCGGCGGCAATCAGCACCTCGTTGCCGATGGTCAGGGGCGCGACCAGCGTGGAGTTGGAACCGACGAAGACGTCGCGGCCGATGATGGTCGGGTTCTTGTCGGCGCCGTCGAAATTGCAGGTGATGGTGCCGGCGCCGATATTGGTGCCCTCGCCGACGGTGGCATCGCCGAGATAGGCGAGATGGTTTGCCTCGGCCTTCGCCCTCATGGTCGTGCGGTTCACCTCGACGAAATTGCCGATATGGACCTGCTCGCCGATGCGGCTCTTCGGCCGGATACGGGCGAAGGGGCCGATGATGGCGCCCTGCTCCACCACGCATCCCGCAAGATGCGAATAGGCCCGGATCACCACGTTGTCGGCAATCGTGACGCCCGGCCCGAAGACCACGTGCGGCTCCAGGGCGACATCGCGGCCGAACGCCGTATCGAAGGCCATGAACACCGTCTCGGGAGCCGTCATGGTCACGCCCCCACGCATCGCGGATTCGCGCAGCCGTCTCTGGGCGATGGCCTCCACCTCGGCAAGTTGCACGCGGTCGTTGACGCCCCTCACCTCTTCTTCCGGCGCCAGCACCACGGCCGTCGACAGGCCGTCGGCCCGGGCGATGGCGACCGCGTCGGTCAGGTAGAACTCGCCCCTGGCATTGGCGTTGCCGATACGCCTGAGAATGCCGAGAGCGGTCTTTCCGGCGAGCGCCATCAGCCCCCCGTTGCACAGGGTGATGGCGCGCTGGGCCTCGCTCGCCTCCTTCTCCTCGACGATGGCGGCGAGCATGCCGTCCTGCATCACCAGCCGGCCATAGCCGAAGGGGTCGACCGCTTCGAAGCCGAGCACCGCGACGCCAGCGCCTCCGGCGAGTGCTGCGCGGAGCCGGCCGAAGGTCTCCGGCGTCACCAGCGGGGTGTCGCCGAAAGCCACGATGACATCGTCGAAGCCGCGCGCGATCTCCGCCTCGGCATGCAGCACGGCGTGAGCGGTACCGAGCCGCTCGGTCTGGACATGAATGGCGGCGTCCGGCTTTACCCGCAGCGCCTCGGCCGCAACATCCTCGCGGTCCGGGCCGACGACGACCGCGGCAGCGGTTCCGCCCGCCGCCGCCACGGCGCGAAGCACGTGACCGACCATGGACAGGCCGGCGACCTCGTGCAGCACCTTCGGCCGGGCGGACTTCATCCGCGTCCCCTCGCCCGCGGCGAGCACGATGGACAGGCAGGTGCGGTCGGTCATGGGCGAAGTCCGATTCGGGATGTCACCGGCATTCTGGCATGGAGAACGTCGTGCAGAGAGATCACCCGATCCCCTTGGCCAGCCTGTCGAAGGCGACGAGCATCCTGAGCAGGCTCTCCATCTGCTTCAGCGGCACCATGTTGGGTCCGTCGGACGGGGCCTTGTCCGGGTCGGGATGGGTCTCGATGAAGACGCCGGCGACGCCGACCGCCACCGCCGCCCGCGCCAGAACCGGCACGAACTCCCGCTGGCCGCCGGAGGACGAGCCCTTGCCGCCCGGCTGCTGCACCGAATGGGTGGCGTCGAAGATGACCGGCGCGCCGGTCGTCTCGGCCATGATCGGCAGGGCCCGCATGTCGGAGACGAGGGTGTTGTAACCGAAGGAGACGCCCCGCTCCGTCACCATGACATTGGCGTTGCCGGCCTCGCGAATCTTGGCGGCGACATTGGCCATGTCCCAGGGGGCGAGAAACTGGCCCTTCTTGACGTTGACGACGCGGCCCGTCTTCGCCGCTGCGACGAGCAGGTCTGTCTGCCGGCACAGGAATGCCGGGATCTGCAGGATGTCGACGACCTCGGCGACGGCGGCGCACTGGTTGATCTCGTGGATGTCGGTGATGACCGGCAGGCCGAACCGCTCCTTCACCTCGGCGAAGACCGGCATGGCGGCCATGAGGCCGATGCCGCGCGACGATTTGCCGGAGGTGCGGTTCGCCTTGTCGAAGGACGACTTGTAGACGAGCCCGATGCCGACCTTCGTCGTGATCTCCTGGAGCGCCGCGGCGACCTCCAGCGCATGATCGCGGCTTTCCATGGCGCAGGGGCCGGCGATGAGGGCGAGCGGCAGGCGATTGCCGAAGCGCACGCCCCCGACATCGACGGTTGCCTGTTCGAGAGCTGCAATCACGTCATGGTCCCTTCTCGCGCCGCGACGGCGGGGCTGGTCTGCCGGGCGGGTTCTCGCAGACCCGCCCGTGCCGATCAACCCGAGATGGGATCGCGGTCCGTGCCCGTCAATCGACGATGGCGTGCGGCACGAAGCAGGAGGCGTTGCCGGTGACGAGGCCGGCATCCTCGCGGATGCCGATTCCGGCCGGATCCTGATCGATGATCCAGGAGCCGATCACCGGCCGCATCCGGTCGAACACCACCTCCGGCGCCAGCGCCTGGATGACCCGCGGCAGCGTGTCATAGGGACCCTCGGGCGCGGCGACTGTCACGCCGCCGCGGCGGATCTCCACATTCGCACCCTCGCGGGAGAAGATCGGCTTGGCCACATAGTCGCGACCGATGTTCGACGCCGCCGGATCGCCCTCGTAGTAGCTTTCCAGCAGGTTCGGATGGCCCGGCGACAGCTTCCACAACTCGGGCAGGATCGCCTTGGTCGACAGCAGCATCTTCCATGGCGGCTCGATCCACACCGTCGGCGAGCCCGGCATGGCCGAGCCGAATTCCTCGTGGATCAGCCATTCCCACGGATAGAGCTTGAACAGCGTCCGGATCTCGCGGTTTTCCTCGTCGACGAAGCGCCCCGTCCGGTCGAGACCGATCGAGGCGATGTCGAGGAGCACCACCTGGTGGCCCGCCTCGCCGGCGCATTCGGCCATGTACTCGACGTTCTTGCGGTCCTCGATCTCCTCGGAAAAGGCCGTCATGTGCAGAAGGCTGGCCGTCGGCCAGGCCGAGAAGCGGGCGATGAGCTGGTCGTGCAGGTTGTTGAACTGGTCGGCGTTCTTCGGCAGCACACCGGCCTTGATCCGGTCCTCCAGCCAGTACCACTGGAAGACGGAGGCCTCGTAGAGTGAGGTCGGCGTGTCTGCGTTGAACTCCAGCAGCTTTGGCGGGCTCTTGCCGTCATAGACGAGGTCGAAGCGGCCGTAGAGGCTCGGATCGTGGCGGTCCCAGCTCTGCGCGATCCAGTCCCAATAGGTCGAGGGAATGTTGAGGCGCTTGAGATATTCCTCGTCGCGCACGGCACGCCCGGCCCATTCGCCGCACATCGCCACCAGTTCGGCCGTTCCCTCCTCGATGTCGTCCTCGATCTGGCGCAGCGTGAAGCTGTAATAGGCGCGCTCGTCCCAGTAGCGCTCGCCGTCCGGCATGGCGTAGGCGAAGCCGTATTCGTCCGCGAGCGCGCGCCAGTTGGGGCGTTCGGCGATGGCGATCCTCTGCATGTCATCCACCCCTGCTGGAAGAACTGGAGAAGCCTCGGGCGGTCGATCCGAACCCCGACCGCGTCACCCCCTGGCTCTGGCCGGAGGAAAGGCCCGACGAACTGCGCCCCGCCGACGAACTGCCGCCCCAGAAGTAGGAGCGCGAGGTGCTGCTCGACGACCGGCACGTCCGGGCCGTGCTGAAAGGCACGCCCGCGAGGGTCTGGTAGGCTCCACCGGCGCCGAGCGACACCGGCTGCACCGACCATGGACCGGAACCCGCGCGGGACAGTCCGACCGCCGCCGCCCCGCCGGCAAAGGCAGCCGCGCATTGCGGCCCGGGCATCAGCGCCTCGCACTGGGCGACCGAGGTCGCCACCTGCCCGACCGAACAGGTCTGCCGCGTGCCGCCGCCGCCGAAGCCGTTGGTGACGACCATCGCGCCGACGCCGAGGACCGCCATGGTGCCAAGCCCGGCCGGCGACAACAGCATGGAGCGCTTCTGCCGGGGCGGCGCCGCCGCATCCACCCGCACCTGGGGCTTGGGAAGGTTGCGGCGCTGCTTCTTGCCGAAGGGCGGCTTCTGGGGAGGTTTCTGGTCCGTCATCGGCCCCTCCTCATGTCGTCATCGAGGCGGCGGCCAGTTGACCTCCGGCGATGGACACCGCCCCGAGCCAGATGCCGGCGGAGAGTTCCTGTCGTTCGATGCGACCGCTGAGATCGTCGATGATGACGCGCGCGAGGTAGTAGATGACGATCTGGATAAACAGCGACACGCAGGCCCAGAGTGCGTTGTCGAGGATCGATTCGGAATATTCGACTGATGCCGCGAGCGGCAGCGAGAAGCCGATCAGGCTGCCGGCGAGCGAGATGGCCGCCGCCGTATTGCCCTTGCGGATCAGGTCGAACTCGTTGTGGCGGGTGATGGTCGTATAGATCGCGCCGAAGATGACGAGGAACAGAATGGCGAGCGCATAGTGCGCGAGAAAAGCCGGAAAGCCCGAGAGATAGTCCGCGATGATCATAGCCCCTCCTGACCGTTGCCAGCCGAGGCTAACGCCGGACCGGACGGGAGACTAGCCTCGCCCGAACACCGGCACGACCCTGTCGGGCGCTCCAGGTCTGAGGCAGAAGCCGGTAGCCACCGGCACGAATCCGACGGCGCGTGCGGCCGGCTGACAGGAACGATAGATGTCCTCGCATTGCTGGCGCATGTCGAAGACGGGTCCCGTCTGTGTCAGCCGGCGGTTGGCCTCGGCCAGGTGCCCCTGGCAGCCGGAGACCGTGCGACCGCTGGACACGCAGGAGGCGACGTCGCGATAGACGGCCGCACCGGCGCATTCGCCGCCGGTGAGCATGACGTAGGCGACGATGGCCCCCGCCGTCAGGATCACCAGGGAGCCTGCGACCGCGACCGGCTTCATCAGACCAGGCGCGACTGCGCCTTGGCCGCCTCGATGAACGAGCGGAACAGCGGATGGGGATCGAAGGGCCGGCTCTTCAGCTCGGGGTGATACTGCACGCCGATGAACCAGGGATGGTCCGGGTATTCGATCGTCTCGGGCAGAACGCCGTCGGGCGACAGGCCGGTGAAGACGAGGCCCTTGTCCTCAAGCCGTTTCCGATAGTCGAGATTGACCTCGTAGCGGTGGCGGTGGCGCTCGGAAATCACGTCGGCGCGGTAGATCGAGGCGATCTTCGAATCCGGCTTCAGATGCGCGGTATAGGCGCCGAGCCGCATGGTGCCGCCGAGATCGCTGCCCGAACTGCGCTTCTGCAGCTCGTTGCCCTTCAGCCATTCGGTCAGCAGGCCGACGACAGGCTCAGGGGTCGGGCCGAACTCGGTCGAATTGGCATTGGTCACGCCGGCAAGGTTCCGCGCCGCCTCGATCACCGCCATCTGCATGCCGAAGCAGATGCCGAAATAGGGCACCTTGCGCTCGCGGGCGAAGCGCGCTGCCCGGATCTTGCCCTCGGCGCCGCGCTGGCCGAAGCCGCCGGGCACGAGAATGCCGTGGACGTCCTGCAGGTAGGGCGAGGGGTCCTCGTTCTCGAAGACCTCGCTCTCGATCCACTCGAGGTTGACCTTGACCTTGTTGGCCATGCCGCCATGGGCCAGCGCCTCGATCAGCGACTTGTAGGCGTCCTTCAGCCCCGTGTACTTGCCGACGATGGCGATGTTGACCTCGCCCTCCGGGTTGTGGACGCGCGAGGAGACATCGGCCCAGCGCCGCATGTCCGGCTCGCCCTTCACCTCGATGCCGAAGGCGCGCAGCACCTCGTCGTCGAGCCCGGCCTGATGATAGGCCAGCGGCACGTCGTAGATGGAGCCCGCGTCGCGCGCCTCGACAACCGCCGAGGGGCGGACGTTGCAGAACAGCGCCAGCTTCTTGCGCTCGCCCTCCGGGATGGGCCGGTCGCAGCGGCAGAGCAGGATGTCGGGCGCGATGCCGATGGAGCGCAGTTCCTGCACCGAATGCTGCGTCGGCTTGGTCTTCAACTCGCCCGCCGAGGCGATGTAGGGCAGAAGCGTCAGGTGGACATAGATGCTGTCGCCCTCAGGCAACTCGTTGCCGAGCTGGCGGATGGCCTCGAAGAAGGGCAGGCCCTCGATGTCGCCCACCGTGCCGCCGATCTCCACCAGAACGAAGTCGAAGCCCTCGTTGCCGGTGCGGACGAAGTCCTTGATCGCATCGGTGACGTGCGGAATGACCTGGATCGTCGCGCCGAGATAGTCGCCGCGCCGCTCCTTGGTGATGATGTCCTGGTAGATGCGCCCCGTCGTGATGTTGTCGGCGCGCGTGCAGGGCCGGCCCGTGAAGCGCTCGTAGTGGCCTAGGTCGAGGTCGGTCTCCGCGCCATCGTCGGTGACGAAGACCTCGCCGTGCTGCGTCGGGCTCATCGTGCCGGGATCGACGTTGAGATAGGGGTCGAGCTTGCGCAGCCGGACCGTGTAGCCACGCGCCTGCAGCAGGGCGCCGAGCGCCGCCGAGGCCAGACCTTTTCCGAGGGACGAGACCACGCCGCCGGTGATGAAAATATACCGCGTCATGGGGCCTCCTCTTTAAGGCGCAACGACCGATTCGGGTAGCGAGACGAAGGCCTGTCGCCCTCTTCTCCCCGGACAAAAGAGAAGGGCCGGTCGCCCGGCCCTGGTTCGATGTTCGTCCTAAGCCGGCTGAGCGCGCTGGCAATGGCCGCGGGCGGCAATTCCGCCCTCGTCCCCAGATTACTGTCGCGGGGCCGCCGGAGCCGGAGCCGCGGGGGCGCCGGGAGCCGCCGGCGGCTGCGACAGGCCGCGCAGGCCCTCGAGCATGCCCGTGCCGCCCTGGCCACCACCCGACTGCGGCACCTGCGGCGTGGCGGGAGACGCCGGGGCCGCCGGCGTCGCCGGAGCGCTGGTCGCCGGACGGTCGAGCAGCGAGCGGGGGCCGCGCGCCTGCGTCGCCAGAAGGGCGAGGACGATGGAGGTGAAGAAGAAGGCGCCCGCCAGGATCGCCGTCGCCCGGGTCAGGACGTTGGCCGTGCCGCGCGAGGACATGAAGTTGCCGCCGCCCCCGCCCATGCCGAGGCCACCGCCTTCGGAGCGCTGCAGGAGGACCACGACGATCAGCGCAAGCACGATCATCAGGTGAACGACGAGAATGACGGACTGCATGGCCGCGGAACGGTCCCTGGCTCGAAAGAATGGGCGTCTCTACACGATCGGACGGGACTTGCCTACCCCAAGCGAGTTGAGCAGCATTTCGTGGGCATCAACGAAAGCCGTGCGCCGTGTTTCATCATCACCCAGTCCGAATATCCACAGATGCCGCACCGATACGGCAAGGGGCCAACATGGGTTGCCCCTACTGCTTGGCCCGAAGGCCAGTTGGTCGGAAACATGGAACGGAGATAATATTCTTATACCAAGGGGCGCGACCGCTGACTCGCGAGGGATTCCCATCGGCGCGTGATCGTGATTCAAGATAGCATGGAGGGTCCATGCCATGGCCAAACCGATTGCGCTCACGGGAGAATGGACGGCGCCGGAGCTGCGGCGGCTGGCGGCGGCCTCGCGGCACGCGAACCAGAGCCGGCGGCTTTTGTCGCTGGCGGCGGTGCTGGACGGGATGAACCGCACGGAAGCTGCCAGGATCGGCGGGATGGACCGCCAGACGCTGCGGGATTGGGTCCATCGCTTCAACGACCACGGCCCGGAAGGCCTGAAGGACGATCTCGCGCGGCCGAGGCCACGTCGGCTGACCGCGGCGCAGGAGGCCGAGTTGGCCGCCATCGTCGAGACCGGTCCCGACCGTGCGGTCCATGGCGTGGTGCGCTGGCGGCGGGTTGACCTCCAGGCGCTGGTCGCCGAGCGCTTCGGGGTCCAGTACCACGAGCGCACGATTGGCAAGCTTCTGAAGACGCTCGGCTTCTCGCACGTCAGCGCGCGTCCGCGTCACCCTAAACAGGATGGCGAGGTCATCCAGGCGTTCAAAAAAACTTCGCGCGCACGCTCGAAGCCCATGTCGGCCGGGTAGCCCGCCGCAAGCCCATCGAGATCTGGTTCCAGGA
>NZ_JBJPHW010000013.1:0-135153 GCF_053471285.1 Phreatobacter aquiterrae
CTCCACACCCGTCATCCCTGGACCCTTCCCGAAAACGGAAAGGATCGTGCGCTATGGCCTCAGCAGGGGTGGTTATTGGACGCGAAACCAGCCCAGCAGGGGGTGGTTCTTGCACGCGATTTCACAGCATCGGTCACGACATGGAGCGTTGCGATGTTCACCAGGCGTCATTTCCTCGCCGCAGCCGGCGCTCTCAGTGCCGTTCCCATGGCGGCACAGGCCCATCATGGCTGGGGCGGCTTCGACCGCGAGAAAGTCCTCGACCATACCGGTCCGGTGGCGCGGTCGACCTATGCCAACCCGCATGGGACGCTCTACATGGTCAAGGACGGTCAGGAGCTGACCATCGAGCTCGCGCCGACCTCGCGCCTGCAGGCTCGCGGCCTGTCGGCCGAGGACGTGGCGCCGGGCAAGACGCTCCGCGTTTATGCCTATCAGAACCGCGGCAACCCGAATGTCTATCGCGCCGAATGGGTCGAGGTGGTTGGCCGCCGCATCGAGCTCAGGTAAAGGCGATCCATCGGCCGAGCATGAGGGCGGCGAGCCAGCCGGTCAGGGACACCAGCCCGGCAGTCCGGGCGTAAGGCCCGGCGGGCCATACGTCCGTGCGACGGCGCGCCAACCACTCGAAGGCGAGGGCGTTGATGAGCGCCAGCCCGACGACGACCATTTTGGCGAGAAAGATCCGGTTGGCCAGATACTCGCCCGGCCGCGCCGAGAGCAGCAGAACGCCAGTCACGACGGCCAGCCCTGCGCCAACGCGCGCCAAGATGCGGAGAAGGCGCGCCGCGCCGTCGTCGAGATGGCGCAGAAGACCGGCGAGGCGGAGGTCAACCAGAAGGATACCGCCGATCAGCAGGGCGATGCCGAGGATGTGCAGGACCGAGACGACGCCGTAGACCGGCGTCGACAGGGTGACACCACTCAACCGGCCGATGGCATCGAGGAGGCCGGTCAGGGTCTCCATGGGCTCAGCCGAGGAGCTGCTTCACCAGCGGGCTCGCCCTGCCGAAGTCCATCTGGCCGGCATAGCGGGCCTTCAACTCGCCCATCACCTTGCCCATGTCCTTGACGCCGGCAGCGCCCGTCTCGGCGATGACGGCGGCAATCGCCGCCTTTGCCTCGGCCTCGTCCATCTGCTTGGGCAGATAGGCGGTGATGACGGCGATCTCGGCGGTCTCCTGGTCGGCGAGCTCGGGGCGGCCGCCGTCGGCATACATCTTCGCGCTCTCCTGCCGCTGCTTCACCATCTTCTGGAGAAGCTGGAGGATCTCGTCGTCGGATAGCGGACCCTTGCCGGCGCCACGCGCCTCGATGTCCTTGTCCTTGAGCGCCGCCTGCATGAGGCGGATGGTGCCGAGGCGCGGCTTGTCGCCGGCCTTCATGGCCTCCTTCAGATCGCTCATGAACCTGTCGCGCAGCATGGTCTTCGTCTCCTCGACACGGTTGGTCGCAGGCATCGGCCGGGGCTCACCGGGGGCGGGCAGGGCCATGGGAGAATGATGGCCGGGCGGGGGGCGGGGATTTCACGGGATTTTGGTCCCGCATCCTTTGACCGCCTGCCAAGTCGTCGCTATGTAGGCGCCTTATGACACACAAACAAGACGAATCCGGCTGGACTGATCCCACGCCGACGGCCCTGCTCGTGCTCGCCGACGGCACGGTGATCGAAGGCTTCGGCCTCGGAGCGGAGGGCGTCGCCGATGGCGAGGTCTGCTTCAACACCGCCATGACCGGCTATCAGGAGATCCTCACCGATCCCTCTTATGCCGGCCAGATCATCACCTTCACCTTTCCGCACATCGGCAATGTCGGCGCCAACGACGAAGACATCGAAACGGTCAACATGGCCGGAGCCTCGGGCGTGCGCGGCGTCGTGCTGAAGGCGGCGATCACCCAGCCGTCGAACTACCGCTCGGGGAGCCATTTCGACCAGTGGCTGAAGCGGCGCGGCATCGTCGGCCTCTGCGGCGTCGACACGCGTGCGCTGACCGCGCTGATCCGCGAGAAGGGCATGCCCAACGCGGTCATCGCCCATTCGGCCAGGGGCACGTTCGACGTCGAGGCGCTGAAGGCGCGCGCCGCCGGCCTGCCGTCGATGGATGGCCTCGATCTCGTGCCCGGCGTCACCTCGTCGCAGCGCTATCCCTGGTCCGAGACGGTCTGGGAGTGGAACGAGGGCTATGGCGAAGCCGGCGAGCCGCGCTTCCACGTCGTCGCGCTCGACTATGGCGTGAAGCGCAACATCCTGCGTTTGCTCGCCAATGCCGGATGCAAGGTGACCGTCGTGCCCGCCCATGCCTCCGTCGAGGACGTCATGGCGCTGAAGCCTGACGGGGTCTTCCTGTCGAACGGCCCGGGCGATCCGGCCGCGACGGGACAATATGCCGTGCCGGTGATCCGGGCCGTGCTCGACAAACAGATCCCGACCTTCGGCATCTGCCTCGGCCACCAGATGCTGGGTCTCGCCGTGGGCGCGAAGACCCTGAAGATGCACCAGGGCCATCACGGGGCGAACCACCCAGTGAAGGACATGGACACGGGCAAGGTGGAGATCACCTCGATGAACCACGGCTTTGCCGTGGACGAGGCGACCCTGCCGGCCAACGCGCGCCCGACGCACATCAGCCTGTTCGACGGCTCCAACGCCGGCATCGCCCTGACGGACCGCCCGGCCTTCTCGGTGCAATACCATCCCGAGGCGAGCCCGGGACCGATGGACAGCCATTATCTCTTCGACCGCTTCGTGGCGATGATGGAAAAGGCCAGGGCCGCCTGACCGGCGGCGTCGCGGGATTATCCTCGTTGTCCACAGGCCGGTAGCTGAGTGCCCGTCAGCCCCAGCGGCCTTCAACGCAGGTTAAAATGAAAGCCGTCGCAGAATGTTGCGGCGCCTTCTTCATGTGAGTTGCGAGATATCGGCTGGCGTCAGAGCCGCGCGACGCTGACCCGGCCGACGCCGCGCTGGATAAGGCCGATCTGTCGGGCGACGCCGCGCGAGACGTCGACGATGCGTCCGCGGATGAAGGGTCCCCGATCAACGATCGTCACCACTGCCGAGCGGCCATTGGCCATGTTCGTCACCCTGATCCTGGATCCGCAGGGAAGGCTGCGATGAGCCGCTGTCATGGCCTCGGGATTGTGGCGACCGCCGCATGCGGTCCGACCGGGCAGTTGATACCAGGAGGCGAGGCCGACCGCATCGGCTGCTGCCGCGGGAAGAGCCGGCGAAGCGGCGAAAAATGCAGCGCTGATCGCGGCGAAGCGAAGCGAAGACGTCATCTTGTGGGTTCCCGGGCTCTCGCGCAGGTGCGGAATCGGCACGGCGCGGATGGGTTTGAGCGACAGCGGAAATGTCACGCCTGCCGCCAAGCGATGGGCTGGGAGTAGAGGCGAAATGAGTCCGGAATGCGGCCCGGGCGGTGGACAACGATCTGACGGCCGGTCCGGCTGACCGTCGACGCGCGGGCGCCGTGATGGCAACCATCAGGGATTCGCGATTGTCTCTCGCGGAGGCAGGCACGATCCTAAGGGCCTCGCGTTCACCGGAGTTCCCATGACCGACGTCTTTCGCACCGGCGACCTCACCATTCATCGTATCGTCGAGCAGGAGGGCGGGTTCCTCGATGCCTTCGACATGCTGCCGGACCTGACGGACGGGCAACTCGACACGGAACGGGAATGGCTGTCGCGCACGGGGGCGATCGGGGCCGACGGCCGGCTGATCATGGCCTTCCAGAGCTATGTGGTGCGCACGCCGCATCATGTGATCCTGGTCGACAGTTGCATCGGAAACGGCAAGCAGCACCCGACCCGTCCGGACTGGCACGAGAAGACCGATGACCGGTTCATGTCGGGACTGGCCGCGGCCGGGCTCGGCCTGAGCGACATCGACTACGTGATGTGCACTCACCTCCATGCCGATCATGTCGGCTGGAACACGCGGCTGGAGAATGGCCGCTGGGTGCCAACCTTTCCGAAGGCGCGCTATGTCTTCGGCGCCCGCGAGTTCGAACACTGGCAGGCCATAGACGCCAGGGCGCCGGTCTTGCCCTTCCAGGACAGCGTCCTGCCGGTGGTGGAGGCGGGCCGGGCCGACCTCGTCGCCGGCGACCATGCCATCGGCGATCATCTCAGGCTGATGGCGACACCGGGCCACACGCCCGGGCACGTCTCCATCCTGTTCGGCAAGGGTCGCGACGAGGCGGTGGCGCCCGGCGACCTCATCCATTCGCCCGTGCAGGCCCTCTGGCCGGAGCTGTCCACCAAGTTCGATGTCGACAGGCAGGAGGCGGTCCGCACGCGGAGCGCCTTCCTCGAGCGCTACTGCGATACCGAGACGCTGTGCTGCATGGCGCATTTTCCGTCGCCATCGGTCGGGCGCATCGCGCGCCGCGGCGAGGGGTTCGTATGCAGGCCGGTCGCGGAGTGAGCCTCAGGCCCAGAGGCGCTCCTGTTCGCGGCCGCGATAGAGCGGCGCGACATACTCGCCATAGCCGTTGAACAGCTTTGTCGGCACGCGCCCCCCGCCGCCGATCAGTTCCTCCGTCGCCTGGCTCCAGCGCGGATGGGCGACGGCCGGGTTCACGTTGGCCCAGAAGCCGTATTCGCCGCCCTGCAGGCGCTCCCAGAACGACTGCGGACGCTGTTCGGTGAAGGAGATGCGGACGATCGACTTCACCGACTTGAACCCGTACTTCCACGGCACGATGAGGCGGAGCGGCGCGCCATGCTGGCGCGGCACCGGCTTGCCGTAGATGCCGGTGACGAGAATGGCGAGGTCGTGGGCGGCTTCATCGATGGTCAGCCCCTCGACATAGGGCCAGGAATACCAGGGCGAGCGCATGCCCGGCGCCCAGCTCTGTGTGTCGAAGGTCTCCATCCGCACATATTTGGCCGAGCCGAGCGGCTGGACCATGTCCATCAGCGCCTTGATGGGGAAGCCGGTCCAGGGCACGGTCATGCCCCAGGCCTCGACGCAGCGGAAGCGATAGACCCGCTCCTCCAGCGGCATGGCGCGGATCAGCTTGTCGATGTCGATCGTCTGCGGCTTTTCCACCAGCCCGTCGATCTTGACGGTCCAGGGGCGGATCGGCAGCGCCTGGGCGGCGCGGGCGATCTGCTTGGAGCCGCCGAACTCGTAGAAATTGTTGTAATTTCCGGCAACGTTCTCGGCCGTCAGGGGCCGCTCGACCGTGTAGGTCGCATTCCGGGGGGCCGGATAGAGGTCGGCGGTCGGATCGGTTCCTTGAGCCTCGACCCGCCCGGCCAGCGCGGTTGCGGCAATGCCGGCGCCGGCCGCCATCATCGTGCGGCGCGACATGAAGATGGATTCGGGAGTGGCCGCGCTCTCCGGCAATTCCCACCCGCGCTTCGACCTGATCAGCATGGGGGCTCCCTTCGACTTTCCAAGAGGCTATAGGGCGCTCCGCCCGTCACCAAATCACGCTATGGCGAGTCGCATCCCGCCCCGCCCTGGAGGCCAACGTGCTGCCGCAGACCCTCGTTTCCTATATCGGCCTGGCCGCTGCTTTCGTTACGACCTTCTGCTGGCTGCCGCAGGCCATCCGCATCATCCGCACCCGCGACACGCGCGCCATCTCCCTGTCCGCCTACAGCGCCTTCGCGCTCGGCATCGCGCTGTGGCTGGTCTATGGCATCGCGCTCGGCGACCTCCCGCTCATCCTCTCCAACACGGTGACGCTGGCCCTGCAGCTCACGATCGTTGGCCTCAAGCTCAGATACGGATGACGGGAGCGGGTGGTTCGTCCAAAGCCAACGTCTGAGTGGGAAAATGTCGGCGCCGCCGCTGGTGATGGATGGGCTGCCGCATGCTAGCCATCGAGGAGCCCCTGCCGGAGACTTCCATGGCCGCCCTGACATCGCCCGCCGTCTCGCCGATCCTGCTGCTCGTCGCCTCCAACGTCTTCATGACCTTCGCCTGGTATGGACACCTGAAGTTCAAGGCGACGCCCCTCATCGTCGTCATCCTCGTGAGCTGGGGCATCGCCCTGTTCGAATATTGCCTGGCGGTGCCGGCCAACCGCATCGGCCACGGGGTCTACAGCGCCGCCGAGTTGAAGACGATCCAGGAGGTGATCACGCTGCTGGTCTTCGCCGTGTTCTCGGTCGTATTCCTCAAGGAACAATTGTCGTGGAATCATGCGATCGGGTTTGCGCTCATCGCGGCCGGGGCATTCTTCGTGTTCCAGGGGAGAGGCGCTTGAACAGGCCATTCATCAGCGGCATTCCCGCGCTCGACGCCTATCTGGCGGAAGGCTTCGAGACGGTGCCGGGCATGTCGTCGCGATTCTCGGCGACGATCTGCGGGCACCTCTTGCGCCGCCAGAACGAAATGGGCATTCGCGGCTCGGTGGCCGAGATCGGCGCCTTCGAGGGACGTTTTCTCATCGCCATGGGCCATGCCCTGGCGCCCGGCGAGCATGCCTATGGCTTCGACGTCTTCACCTGGCCCGACGACCGTGTTCTCGACCGATTCGTCGCCAATGCCGAGCGGCATGGTCTCGACAGCTCCCGGTTCACGCCGCGGCCGTTCGACACCGGCAAGCTGACGGTCGACGAGTTCGCCGGCCTGACAGGGAGGGGTCCCCTGCGGTTCATCCACATCGACGGGGATCATTCGCCCGAGCCGCTGATGCACGATCTGGCGCTGGCCCATGCGCGGCTGCACCCGCAGGGCCTGATCTGCCTCGACGACATGCTCCACCCCGGCTACCCCTTCCTGGTGGTGACGGTGCATGCCTATCTGACGGCGCATCCGGATATGGTGCTGATGTGTGTCATCGACCGCGAGGACATCGTCGCGGCGCCGAAGTTCCTCATCTGCCGGCGCGATGCCGTGGCGCTCTACGAGACCGACCTCATGCAGAGCTTCCCCGAGCAGCATTTCGTCCTGGGTGGCGACGCTATGGGGCACCACTGCGTCGTGCTGACGCCGAACCCGCGGCTCGCGGACGTTTGAGAGCGTCAGCGACCCGGCGGTGCGAGGCGCAGGAGGGCGCCGTCGCGGGCGTCGGTGAGGAGCCACAGGGCGCCATCGGGACCCTGCTGGACGTCGCGGAAACGATGGCCGAGATCGGTCAGAAGCCGCTCCTGCCGGACGACCTTTTCCCCGTCGAGGACGATGCGAACCAGCATCCGGCCGGCAAGGGCGCCCGAGAAGGCACTACCCGTCCAGGCGGGTATCAGGTCCGCCGTGTAGAAGGTCAGGCCCGAGGGGGCGATGGACGGCGTCCAGTGGACAAGGGGCTGGACGAGGCCGTCGCGCTGCCGCAGGCCACCGTTGATCGCCCGGCCGTCATAGTGGGTACCCCAGGAGATGAGCGGCCAGCCGTAGTTCTCGCCGGGACGCACGGCATAGAGGCCGTCGCCGCCGCGCGGACCGTGGTTGCTGATCCACAGGCGGCCGGTCTCGGGGTGCAACGCGGCGCCTTGAACGTTGCGCAGGCCGATGGCCCAGATGGCCGGGCTCCAGCCGCTCTGCCCCGTCGCGGCGCCGTTGTCCGGCGCCGGCTGACCGTCGGTCGTGATGCGCACGATCTTGGCGAGGGTATTCGCCGGGTTCTGGCTCTGATCCATCTGGCCGAACCGGTCGCCGGTCGTGACGAACAGGTGTCCCGTCCGGTCGAAGACGAGGCGCGAGCCGAAATGGAGGCGGCTGGCGATGGGCGGGTCCTGGCGCCAGATGACGAGGCCCTCCTCGAGCCGGTCCCCGGCCTCGCTCAGCCGGGCGCGGAACACCGCCGTCGCGTTGGTGTCCCTGCCGCGGGGTTCGGAAAAGCTCAGATAGACGCGGCGGTTGCCGGGAAAATCGGGGTCGAGCGCGATGCCGAGCAGGCCGCCCTGGCCGACGGCCTGGACCTCGGGCACACCGGCGACGGGCGGGGAGACCGCGCCGTCCCGCGTTACCACGCGGAGACGTCCGGGGCGTTCCGTGACCAGCATGCGGCCGTCGGGCAGGAAGGCTATCCCCCAGGGGTTCTCAAGGCCGGTCGCCACGGTCGTGACGGTGACGGCCTGGTCAGGGGAGGTGGACGCTGTGCTTTGCGCGCGCGCAGCTACACTCGCCAGGCCGGCAGCCAATGCCACCAGCACAATCCATGACGCTATTCCGATCCGGGGGTTCATTGGCTGAATGCTCCAGAGCGGTCAGACGGCGACCGGCGGGTCCTTCGGCGCCTCTCCGCTGGTGAACAGTCGGCGCAGCATGGCGAAGAGCAATCCGGCAAGGCCGATGATCGCGACGAGCACCGTACCGGACAAGGCCAAGGTCTCCGGATCGGCGCCTTCCTCGATGGTCGCGGGATCGATCAACTCGCGAGTCAGCGAGAGCCCGGCGATGAGCAGCGCGAGGATCAGTGCGGCGACGACGCCGACGGAAATGATGGTGGGAACCCGCGGATATCCGCGCCCGAAGCCGGCGCGCCCTGCGCCGATGCGAAAGGAATGACGCGAATGCCGCATTCAGCACCTCCTTCCATTCGAGGTTAGACCCAGGGGCACCGCAACCGATCACGAAGCCCGACACCAGCAAGATGGGAACGCCAAGTGCTGAAACAATGTCGCTCCGACGTCCGTTTCCGGCAAAATTGCGGCGGTCCGTCACGCTTGCGTGAGAGATCCGGCCTTGCGGCTAGGCAGAATGCGATCCCGGCAACCCGAACTTAACCATGACCCTGCGACACTCTGACGTCTCACTCTGTCCGAGGATGCCATGTCGCGCTGGCTGCTGTTTCTTGTCGCCGTGGCGGCCGTCGTCACGGCCCAGTTCGTCGACCGGGGATCGAAGGAACTTGCCGAGACCCGGCAATGGGCGCGCGGCACCGCCGACGACGCCATCCAGACCGGCACGATCCGCCGCCCGTCGCAGCGCTAGAACCCGCCACGCTGCATCGCGAGACGGCGGACTTGCGCCCAGGCGCGCGCGGCGCGACGATGATTCCACGCGAGGTCCCGCAACAAGACCCTCCGTTTGACCTGTCACTTCCGGGTCGACCTTCTCGCCCGGGCCCCGACACGAGGGGACGACGACATGGGTGATCAAGGCGGCAGAAGGCAGGCGGGTCCACGGTGCATTGCGCTGGTGGGCCCGTTCCAGAGCGGCAAGACGACCTTGCTGGAGGCGCTGCTCGAGCGAAACGGCGCGATCCAGCGGATGGGGTCGGTGGAGACCGGGACCACGGTCTCCGATTCCAGCGCGGAAGCGCACCAGTTCAAGATGAGCGTCGAGGCGAGCTTCGCCACCACGACCTTCATGGGTGATGCCTACACCTTCGTCGACTGCCCCGGCTCGGTCGACTTCCTGCATGAGATGCGCAACGTCATCCCGGCGGTCGATGCGGCCGTCGTCGTCTGCGAGGCGGACGAGAAGAAGATCCCCGCCCTCGGCGTCATTCTCAGGGAGCTCGAGGACCACGGTATCCCGCGCATCCTGTTCATCAACAAGATCGACAAGGCCGACAGGCGCATCCGCGAGACGCTGCAGATCCTCCGGCCGGCCTCGCGCGTCCCGCTGCTGCTGCGGCAGATTCCGATCTGGTCGAACGGCATCGTCTCGGGCTTCGTCGACCTCGCCCTTGAGCGGGCCTTCGTCTACCGCGAGCACGCGCCATCCGAGGTCGTGCCGCTGGCTGGCGAGGATCTCGACCGCGAGAAGGAGGCGCGCTTCACCATGCTGGAGACGCTTGCCGACCACGAC
Organism: Phreatobacter aquiterrae; assembly: GCF_053471285.1. Lineage (NCBI taxonomy): Bacteria > Pseudomonadati > Pseudomonadota > Alphaproteobacteria > Hyphomicrobiales > Phreatobacteraceae > Phreatobacter > Phreatobacter aquiterrae. Next base: position 9,719 of record NZ_JBJPHW010000013.1, read on the forward strand.
GACGAATTGATGGAAACCCTCCTGTCCGACCTCGAACCGCCGAAGGATCGCGTCTTCGACGATCTCGGCCGCGAACTGGCGGAGGGGCATGTGGTGCCCGTGCTGTTCGGTTCGGCCCTTCATACCAACGGCGTGCTGCGCCTGTTGAAGACATTGCGCCACGACGTGCCGGCCGTCGGCGCTGCGGCGAAGCGGCTCGGTGTGACCGGCGGCGATCCGGTCGCCCATGTCATGAAGACCATCCACACCGCCCATGGCGGCAAGCTGTCGGTCGCCCGCCTGCTGCATGGCTCGCTGGGCGAAGGCGCCATCCTGACCGGAACCGCTGGCGTGGCGGAGCGCACCTCCGGCCTCTTCAGGCTGTTCGGGCCTGGCGTCGAGAAGATGCGCGAGGCCAGCGCCGGCGACACCGTGGCTCTCGGCAAGCTCGACCACGTCGCCACCGGAGAAACCGTGACCACGGGCAAGGCGGCCCCACGGCAGATCGCCGGCGCGTCGCCGCCGCAGGCCGTCCTGTCCGTGGCGCTATCGGCCCGGGACCGCAAGGACGACGTCAAGCTGGGTCTCGCCCTCGGCAAGCTGCACGACGAGGACCCCTCGCTCACCGTCACCCATCTCGGCGAGACGGGCGAGATCGTCCTGTCGGGACAGGGCGAGATGCATCTGCGCGTGGCGGTGTCGAAACTCGCCAACCGCTACGGCGTGCAGGTGAACCAGGCCAAGCCTTCCGTCGGCTACCGCGAGACGATCAAGAAGGCCGCCACCGGTGTTCGCGGCCGGCACCGCAAGCAGTCGGGCGGGCATGGCCAGTTCGGTGACGTGGTGATCGACGTCAGGCCCGTCGACCGCGGGGCGGGATTCCTGTTCGGCGACACGATCGCCGGCGGCGTCGTGCCGAAGCAGTACATCCCGGCCGTGAAGGACGGGATCGAGGAGACCTTGCGCCGGGGGCCGCTCGGATTTCCCGTCGTCGACATCGCCGTGACGCTCACCGACGGCAGCTATCACACGGTGGACAGCTCCGACATGGCGTTCCAGCAGGCTGGCCGCATCGCCATCCAGGACGCGCTGCCCACGTGCCATCCGGTGCTGCTGGAGCCGATCCACCGCGTGGAGGTGGCGATCCCTTCCGACGCCACGGCCCGGATCAACGCCATCGTCTCGGCAAGACGCGGACAGATCCTGGGCTTCGATTCCCGCGATGGCTGGCCGGGATGGGATGTGGTGGCGGCGCTCATGCCCGAATCCGAGATCGGCGACCTGATCGTCGAGATCCGGTCTGCTACCGCCGGCGTCGGATCCTTCACCTACGGCTTCGATCACCTGGCCGAACTGACGGGCCGGGAGGCCGAGAAGATCGTCCAGTCGCGGGCGGCGTGACCGCGCAGCGCCGCGAAACACCACCGGGCAAAAAAAAGGCCGGGCTCCAGGAGCCCGGCCGTTTAAGTTTCGGCTTCCGATGACGAACATCTGGAAGCCGCCTTCCAGAGGGGAACGCCGACAGCGACGCGAAGATCACAGGGAGGACGTGATCCCAAAATGCTATCGACAAAACCGAAGATGGCGCCTTCGTGTGCAGCGCACAACCGGAATGCCTGCATGGCAGGACTTCCCGTGCCGCACGCCTCGGCATCATGCTGCCAATTTGAGCAAAATCGCCTGGTTGCAAATCGCCGCCATTGCCACGCTGCGGCGAATGATCGCCGGGGGAAACTCCCCTCGCGTGTGGATAAGGGTGGCGGCGCGATTGCACCCGCGTGACGAATCCAAGATCGCTTGTCGGGTCAGTAGGCAGCGCCGCCATCCTGCGTTAGGGTCTGGATCAGAGATCGATTCGACAAGTCGAATCAAAAGCTTGCAGGTGAGTGCCTCGGCAGCCTGCGTGTCGGTCTCCTGTCCAGTTGCGTCCCGTCGCGTCTGTCCGACAACCGAGCGAACCGCACGGGGGCGGAATGTCCTTGACCGATATCGAAAGCACCGACCGGCAGGTCAATCCCGTCGATCTGGTGGAGAACCTGGCGGCCCTCAACGAGTGGTCCTTCGACCGTTCGGGAGATGACGAGATCACCCTCTCGGTCACCGGCCGTTGGTCTGACTATCATGCGTCCTTCACATGGATGGACGACATCGAATCGCTGCACCTCGCCTGTGCCTTCGACCTGAAGGTGCCGGACCGGCGGCGTTCCGAGGTCAAGGACCTCATCCAGCTTATCAACGAGCAGCTCTGGCTCGGGCATTTCGACCTCTGGCCGCAGGAGGGCGTCGTCATGTTCCGGCATGCGCTGCTGCTCGCCGGCGGGGCGGAGGCCTCGGGTCGCCAGTGCGAGGCGCAACTGGATGCCGCCATGGAGGCCTGCGACCGCTACTATCAGGCGTTCCAGTTCGTCGTATGGGCTGGCAAGACAGCGCGCGAGGCCATGGACTCCGCCCTCTTCGAGACGGCCGGCGAGGCGTGACAGCGGCCTTCGGGGCGGCTATCGGTCTTCGCCGACAGCTTCCGAGGACGCCATGACCCATGTGAACGACGACGATTCCACGCGCCTTGCCGCATATGCCGGGCATGTCGTGCTGGTCGGGGCCGGACAGATGGGTGGCGCGCTTCTTCGCGGCTGGCTGAAGCACGGCCTGCCGGCGTCCCGCGTCACCGTGATCGATCCGCGGCCGCCGGCCAACGTCCAGGCCATCATCGACGCCAATGGCATCGCCATCGATCCGATCGATCCGGCGGTTGCCGACGTCCTCGTCGTCGCCGTCAAGCCGCAGATCGCCGACGATGTCCTGCCGCTGGTCCGGCATCTGGTCGGCCCCTCGACCGTCGTCGTCTCGGTCATGGCTGGCAAGACCATCGACCGGCTGGAAGCGGTGTTCGGACGCGGGACGGCCGTGGTGCGGACCATCCCGAACACGCCTGCGGCGGTTGGCCGCGGCATCACCGGAGCGGCCGCAAACCCGCATGTCACCGCCGCCCAGCATCAGGCGGTGGAGACGCTGATGTCGGCGGTCGGCCGCGTCGAATGGCTGGCGCGCGAGGACTGGATCGACATTGTCACCGCCGTATCTGGGTCGGGTCCGGCCTATGTCTTCCTGCTGGCCGAGACGCTGGCCAAGGCGGGCGTCGCCGCCGGTCTGCCGCCGGATCTGGCGCTGCGGCTCGCCCGCGCCACCGTGGAAGGGGCGGGGGAACTCATGTTCCGGTCACCCGACATCGATCCTGCGACCCTGCGGCAGAACGTGACCTCGCCCAACGGCACGACCCATGCCGCCCTGCAGGTGCTGATGGCCGCCAATGGCGTCGATCCGCTGTTCGTTCAGGCTGTCGCCGCTGCGGCGAAACGCTCGCGGGAACTGGCAGGCTGACACGGGCCTGCCTATCTCTCATTTATGCGATGACCGCGCACGAGGGAGCGTTCGATGACCGGAACTGCAACAGCGTCGGAAATGAACCACCGCGAGGCCATCGTTTCGGCCTTCATGGGGCTGCTTGCCGAGCGACCGCTTGGCGAGGTGACGCTGGTGGATACGGCGGAGCGCGCCGGCCTGTCGCTCGGTCAGGTGCGGGCGGTGTTCGGCTCCCGCTTCGAGATCATCGCCGCCTTCGTCGCCTCCATCGACAAGGCGGTGCTCGACGGGATCGATGCGGATCTCGCCGATCAGGATATCAAGGAGCGGCTGTTCGACGTGCTGATGCGCCGGCTCGATCTCCTGGCGCCCCATAGGGAGGCCGTTCGCCGGCTCTCGGCCGCCGCAATGTGCGACCCGGGCCTTGCCCTGGCGCTCAATGGGCTGGCGGTGCAGTCGCAGCGCTGGATGCTGGCCGCTGCCGGCGTCGAGGTCCCGGGGGCAGGGGGCGCCATCCGCGCCCAAGGACTGGCTATCGCCTTCGCCAAGGTCGTCAGGGCATGGCTCGACGACGACGACGACGACCCGGCGCTCGCGAGGACCATGCGCGTTCTCGACGAGCAACTCGTCCGGGCGGGGAGGGCGGCGGGCGCCCTGAAGGCGGTCGAGCGCGTGGCAGGCCCCATTCTCGGTCTCCTGTGCGCGCCGTTTTCTCGACGCCGCAGCGAGCGAACGGACCGCGATGCAGCAAGCGGGACGGAGCGCGGCTGGCGCGGCGATGATTTCCGCGATCCCAAAGTCACGCCGGTCTGAGGACCGAGCGGCGCCGACGGTCTTGACCGGCGAGGGGCGTTCGATGGATACGCCCGCGTGTCCCGGCTCATGCACGCCGGATCGCACCTTCCAGCGAGGCCGGCATGATCGAGACGTCCCTGAGCCCTGTCATCGGCTTCGATGATTTTCTGAAGGTGGACATCCGCGTCGGACGGATCGTCGAGGCGCAGCCTTTTCCCGAGGCGCGCAAGCCGGCCATCAAGCTCGTGATTGATTTCGGCGGCGAGATCGGCCGGAAAAAGTCGTCGGCCCAGATCACCAAACACTACACGCTGGATGCCCTGATCGGGCGACAGGTACTGGCGGTGGTGAATTTTCCGCCGCGCCAGATCGGCAAGTTCATGTCCGAGGTGCTGACCCTCGGCGTCCCGGACGAGACCGGCGAGGTGGTCCTCATCGGTCCCGGCCAGGATGTGCCGGAAGGCGGGCGGCTGTTCTGACCGCCCGCCTCCCAGGTCCGATCAGCGGATCGGCGGGGCGTACTGCAAACCGCCCTTGGTCCACAGCGCATTGAGACCGCGGGCGATGCCGAGGCGAGAACCGGCGCCGAGATGGCGGTCGAACATCTCACCGTAGTTGCCGACATGGCGGACGATGCGGACGACCCAGTCCTTGGTGAGACCCAGGGCCTCGCCGGCATTGCCCTCGACGCCGAGCACGCGGCGGATTTCGGGATTGGCCGACTGCAGCATCTGGTCGAGGTTGGCCTTGGAGATGGAGAGTTCCTCCGCCGTGATCATGGCGAAGTGGGTCCACTTGACGATGTCGAACCACTGATCGTCACCATGGCGGACCACCGGGCCGAGCGGCTCTTTCGAAATGATCTCCGGCAGGACCATGTGGTCGTCGGGCTTCGCGAGGCTGAGGCGCTGGGAATAGACGCCCGATGCGTCGGTGGTGAACACGTCGCAGCGGCCGGAATCATAGGCCTTGAGCACCTCGTCGGCGGTGTTGAATACGACCGGCTCGTATTTCAGGTTATTGGCCCGGAAGTAGTCGGCGACGTTGAGCTCGGTCGTCGTGCCGGTCTGGACGCAGACCGAGGCGCCGGACAGTTCGCGCGCGCTCTTGATGTTGAGCGACTTGCGGACCATGAAGCCCTGGCCGTCATAGTAGTTGACGCCGGCGAAGTTCAGGCCGAGCGCGGTGTCGCGCTGGATGGTCCAGGTCGTGACGCGGGAGAGCAGGTCCACCTCGCCGGACTGCAGGGCCGTGAAGCGGTCCTTGGCCGACAGCGGCGAGAAGCGCACCTTTGTCGGGTCGTTGAAGATGGCGGCGGCGAGCGCCCGGCACAGGTCGACGTCGATGCCGGTCCAGTTGCCGGCGCTGTCCGGCTGGGAGAACCCGGCAAGGCTGGGGCTGACGCCGCATTTGACGTAACCGGCGCTCTGGATGTTGCGCAGCGTATTGCCGCCCGTCTGGGCCATGGCCGGCGCAAGGCCGGCGCCAAGACCGATGGCCGCCCCGAGGGCAAGGGTTGAGACGATCCGTTTCATGGTGGCTGACTTCCCGCTCTGGATGGTTGTTTCACCGCACCCTTGCCATCCGGTCGATCAGGGCACGCAGGAGGCAATCTAGCAGGGGAGCCGGCGGGCATGGCAAGCCGGTATCGCGCGACATTGTGGCGCCCAAGAAAATGGCCGGGACGAGCCCGGCCATCTGGTCGTCAGGATCGGTGCTCTGCGATCAGGCCGCAGCCGCCTTGGGCGTCACCTCGGTGGTGTAGTCGTCCATGATCGTCTTCGACATGTTGCCCGGCGTGTAGCGGTAGGGACCGATCTCCGACACGGGCGTTACCTCGGCGGCGGTGCCGGTGATGAAGCACTCGTTGAAGGAGGCGAGTTCCTCCGGCATGATCCGCCTCTCGATCACCTCGAAGCCCCGCTTCCTGCAAAGGTCGATGACGGTGCGGCGGGTGATGCCGTCGAGGAAGCAGTCGGCGATCGGCGTGTGAACTTGGCCGTCCTTGATGAAGAAGACATTGGCGCCGGTGCATTCGGCGACGCGGCCCTGCCAGTCGAACATCAGCGCGTCGGCATAGCCCTTCTTCTCCGCCTTGTGCTTGGAGATGGTGCAGATCATGTAGAGACCCGCGGCCTTCGAGGTCGACGGTGCTGTCGCCGGGTCGGGGCGGCGGAACTCGGCGATGTCGAGGCGAATGCCCTTCATCTTGGTCGCCGGATCGAAGTAGCTCGGCCATTCCCAGGTGGTGATGGCGAGGTGGATGGTGTTGTGCTGAGCCGACACACCCATCATCTCCGAGCCGCGCCAGGCGACCGGACGCACATAGGCGTCGGTCTGGCCGTTGGCCTTCAGCGTCGCCATCTTCGCCGCGTCGATCTCCTCCACCGAGAAGGGAATCTCGAAGTCGAGCAGTTCTCCGGATTTCTTCAGGCGGGCCGAGTGCTCGGTCGACTTGTAGATGACGCCGCCATAGGCCCGCTCGCCCTCGAACACCGCGGAGCCATAGTGCAGGCCGTGGGTCAGGACGTGAACCTGCGCGTCCCGCCAGGGAACGAGCTTGCCGTCCATCCAGATAAAGCCATCGCGGTCGTGGAACGGGACCAGAGACATGTCTTCCTCCTGTACGCCCCCGGCTTTCGGCTCGCCCCACCGCGATTGTGCGAAAGGGCCGGGTCCGGCTAACCTTGTCATGCGAGAGACGGCGCTGGGCGACGATTCCCGATGTGGCGAGCAGCCTTTGGGTACGATCGTTTCGTGAATGCGGGCAGATGAGTAACAATCGGCATCGAATATGTCAACATGACTGACATAAATGTCTCACCGGCACAGCGCAGGCCCGGGTCGGGTGGAGCGGGAGCTTCGTCCGACGCCGCCCTGCGCGATCCGGCTTACGAATTGATCGAACTCATGTTTTTCGCCTACCGCGACTTCGTGGGAGACCCCGATCACGTTCTTGAGCGGTATCAGTTCGGCCGTGCGCATCACCGTGTCCTCCACTTCGTCTTCCGCCATCCGGAAATCCGCGTCGCCGACCTCTTGGATATCCTCAAGATCACCAAGCAGAGCCTCGCCCGCGTCCTCAAGGAACTGGTCGAGCAGGGTTTCATCCTGCAGAAGGAGGGGCAGGTCGACCGGCGTCAGCGCCTGCTCACCGTCACCGACACGGGGCGCGCGCTGGCGCTCGAACTCGCCAAGCTGCAGACGGAACGCTTCGCCCGCGCCATCGCCCAGTCAGGCACGACGCGCGACCAGGCGGTGCGCTTCCTTTATGCGATGATCGATCCGGAGGGACGCGAGGACGTGACGCGGATGATCACCCAGGCGGATCGCGCCCTGCAGCGAACCAAGGATCGGTGAGAGGATGACGGTGCCCGCCAGACCCCCGGAGGACGATGCCGCCCACCTGCTCATCGTCGATGATGACCGGGTGATCCGGCAGACGCTGGCGCGCTATCTCACCAACAACGGCTACCGCGTGACGACTGCGGGCCACGCGGCGGCGGCGCGCAAGCGGCTGGAAGGCCTGACCTTCGACCTCGTCATCCTCGACGTGATGATGCCCGGCGAGACCGGATTTGAACTGGCGCGCGCCATCCGCGGCGGCAGCGCCGGGCCGACGCCGGAACTGCCGATCCTCATGCTCACCGCACGCTCGGACCTGTCGGACCGCCTGACCGGGCTCGAGATCGGTGCCGACGACTACCTGCCGAAACCTTTCGAGCCGAGGGAACTCCTCCTCCGCATCGGCGGCATCCTGCGCCGGGCCATGCCGGTGCCGCAGCCGGTGGTCGAGGCGGTGAAGTTCGGCGATTTCCATTTCCACCTGTCGCGGCTGGAACTGAAGAAGGGCGAGGAGGTCGTGCGCCTGACCGACCGCGAGAAGGAGATGCTGCGGGTGCTGGCGGTGAAGCCGGGGGAGACCGTGCCGCGCTACGATCTGGCTGCGCCGGGCGGCGAGATCAACGAGCGGACCGTCGACGTTCAGGTCAATCGCCTGAGGCGCAAGATCGAGATCGACCCCGCCAATCCGCTGCATCTTCAGACGGTGCGGGGCATCGGATACCGGCTGATCGCCACGCCCTGATTGCGTGCCTGAAACAGTCGCCGGGACCTGCGCGGAAGCGTTGAAACATGGTCATGACCGATTAGCCGCACTGATCGTGAGGGGGATTCGGCATGACGATGGATTCGGATGGCGGCTGGAGCGCCGGGCCTGGCGGTGATGGTGATACGACCACGGAGCATGTCGGGTTTCTCGAACGCCTGTGGAAGTCGATCACCGGGATCTTGGTCGGTCTCGCCCTCGTCGGGGGCACGGTCTGGGGCATCTTCTGGAACGAGGGCCGGGCCATCGGCACCACCCGGGCCCTGAACGAGGGCGCCGGCGTCACCGTGACGGTGCCGCCCGCGCGCGTCGACGCGGCCAACGAGGGCAAGCTCGTCCATGTCGCCGGCGACCTTCGGTCCGGCGGAACACTGACGGACGCCGACTTCCAGATATCGACCCAGGCGGTCCGTCTCGTCCGCAAGGTCGAGATGTATCAGTGGAAGGAGGAGCAGAAGACCGAGACGCGCAGCAATGCCGGCGGTTCGCAAACCCGGACAACGACCTACAATTACACGCGCGTCTGGTCCGACCGGCCCATCGACTCCTCGCGCTTCCGTCGCCGCGACGGCCACGAGAATCCGGCCATGCCCGCTACCGGCCGCACCCAGACGGCCCCGAATGCGACGCTCGGCGCCTTCCGTGCCGACAGCCGCGTGATCGGCTTGTTCGGATCGGGTTCCGAGCGGCGTCTGGACGTGACCGATGCGCAGTTGCGGGCCTTCACCACCCGCTTCGGGTCGCAAGCCCGGCTGAACGACGGCGGGGTCTATGTCGGTTACGACGCCGCCAACCCGGCGGTGGGCGACGTGCGCGTCACCTATTCCATCCTGCCCGAAGGGCCGGCCACGGTCGTTGCGCGCCAGGTCGGCCAGGGCTTCGGCCCCTATCAGGCGTCGAACGGCCGCGAGGTCTTTCTCGGCGAAACGGGAAGCAAGACGGCGCAGGAACTCTACGCCCACGCCCATGAATCAAACCGCATCCTGACCTGGATCCTGCGCATCGTGGCCATCGTCGCCATGTGGATCGGCTTCAACATGATGCTGCGGCCGTTCGTGGTGCTGGCCGACGTGATCCCGCTGTTCGGATCGGCCATGGCCGCCGGCGCCGGCATCGTCGCTCTGGCGCTCACCCTGGTGGTCGCCCTGCCGGCCTTCGCCATCGCCTGGTTCTGGCACCGTCCGATCATGTCAATCGGCCTGATCGCCGCGGGCCTGGCGGGAGCCTATGGTCTGAAGATGCTCGGTGAACGTCGCCGTGCCGGGAAGGCTCCGGCCGGTGGCCAGCCGTCCCAGCCGACGGCGGCTGCCGCCTATGGCGGCGCGCCAGGACCCCAGGGCTGGCAGGGCCAGCCGGCCTATCCGCAGGGCCAGGCACCGGGAGGCTATGCCGCCGAGCAGGCCTATGGACAGCCCCAGCCCGGCTATCCACCGCAGGGGTGGCCGCAGGATCCGGGGCAACAGGCACCGCCGCCGCCGCGGGCCGGAGGGTTTCTCAACGTACCGCCGACGCTGAGGCCAGGACAACGGAACTGAGCCACGGGACGGCACGCTGAACGAAGAACGCCCGGCCGATGAGGCCGGGCGTTTCCGTGTGGACCCTGATGCACGATCAGGGGATCAGGATGATCGAGCCGGTGGTCTTGCGGCCGGTCAGGTCCTTGTGGGCTCTGGCCACATCCTTCAGCGCATATTCCGCCGGCTTCTGGATCTTCACGGTGCCGTTCTTGACGACCTCGAAGACGTCCTTCGCATTGGCGAGGAGGTCCTTCCGCGTCGAGACATAGTGGAACAGCGTCGGCCGGGTCAGCGATGCCGATTTCGGCTGGAGGATGGAGGGTGCGACCGGGTCCGGCGGACCGGAGGCTGCCCCGAACAACACCAGATGGCCGCGGACGGCCAGGCACTCGATTGACTTGAGGAACGTATCCTTGCCTACGCCGTCATAGACGACCTGGACGCCCTTGCCGCCGGTGATGTCCTTCACCCGCGCGACGAAATCATCCTTGGTATAGAGGATCGGGAACTTGCAGCCGTTCTTCTTCGCGAGCGCGGCCTTCTCCTCGGTCGAGGTCGTGCCGATCACCGTCGCACCGAGCGCTTTGGCCCATTGGCAGAGCCACAGCCCCATGCCCCCGGCGGCCGCATGGACGAGGATGACATCGCCCTTCCTGACCGGATAGGTCTCTTTCAGGAGGTAACGCGCCGTCATGCCCTGCAGCATGATCGCGGCGGCCGTCTTGTCGTCGATCGCCTTCGGCAGCTTGACCAGCGAGGCGGCCGGGATGAGCCGCTTCTCGGCATAGGCGCCGGGCGGCCCGCCGGCATAGGCCACGCGGTCGCCGAAGGCGACTTCGGTGACGCCGGGACCGATGGCCTCGACGACGCCGGCCGCCTCCATGCCGATGCCGTGAGGCAGGGTCGGCAGGGTATAGGCGCCGCTGCGCTGGTAGATGTCGATGTAGTTCACGCCGATGGCCGTCTGGCGGATGTAGGCCTCGCCAGGTCCTGGAGGCTTGATCTGCACATCCTCATAGACCATCGCATCCGGTCCGCCCGGCTTGTGGATGCGGATCGCCTTCACCATGTCGCTGTCCCCTTTGCCATGCCGCGCCGCCGCTGCGTTCCTGGACGTCCGGCCTGCAACGCGCGAACCGATTGTTGCGGACTGTTGTAAAGCGACGGAACGGCGTTCGTCGACAGCCATTCTTGCCGGCGAAGCAATGCCGACATGGACATGGTTGCGCCGTGGTGTCGTGGGAACAGCTCTTGCGAGGCGAGGCCGAGGAGCCCCCATGCTGTCCCGTCGCGATACGATTCTGACCTCGCTCAAGGCCGCGACCGGCGTCGCGATCGCCGCATCGTCTCCCTTGGGGACTCTGCTCTCGTCGCCCGTCCAGGCTCAGGGCAGGGTGACGCCCGACGGCGTGCCCTTCGGCGCCGCCGTGCGGGACGGGCCCCTCGCCGCGGAGGCCGACTACCGCGCCGCGCTGGTCCGCCATTGCCGCCAACTCGTCGGCGAGGGGGGGCTCAAATGGTACGATCTGCGCCCCTCGCGCGAGCGTTTCGTCTATGACCTCCCGGACAAGCAGATCGACTTCGCCACGAGCAACGGCATGACGCTGCGCGGACACACGCTCGTCTGGTACGGCGCCATGCCGGACTGGACCAAGTCGATCGCCTCAGCGTCAGAAGCCGAGCACGAACTCGTCGGGCACATCGAGACGGTGGTGGGCCGCTATCGCGGCCGGATCAAGAGCTGGGACGTGGTCAACGAGCCGATCCCGGACGATCCGGCCAGCCGCTCCGATATCCGCCCGTCGATCTGGCAGCAGCGGATGGGCGAGAGCCACATCGCGCTGGCCCTGCGCACGGCGGCGCGCGCCGATCCGGATGCGCAGCTCGTCATGAACGAATATGACATCGAGTTCGTCGGTGCGCGTTTCCGGCGCAAGCGCGAGGCCTTTCTCCGGCTCATCCGCGACCTGAAGCTGCGCAACGTTCCCCTGCATGCCATTGGGCTGCAGGGACACCTGCGCGGCGAACTCCCCATCGACAGGGAGGGCCTCTCGGCCTTCATCGCCGAATGCCGGTCCATGGGTCTCAAGGTGCTGGTGACGGAACTCGACGTGATCGACGACAAGCTTCCCGGCCCGCCGGAGGTGCGCGATATCCTCGTCGCCTCGCGCGTCTACGACTTTCTCGACGCCATCCGGGTGTCCTCGCCGATCGATGCCATCCTCACCTGGGGGATCACCGACCGGCACACCTGGGTGCCCATCTACTTCAAGCGCACCGATGGCTTCGTCAACCGGCCGCTTCCTCTCGATGCCGACTACCGGCCGAAGCCGATGATGCGCGTCATCGAACATTTCCTGCGGGAGCGTCGTTGATGCTGATCCGCCAGACCTCGACCTACATGGTCGCCCACGGCACGTCGGCCGCGCTCGGGTTCCTGTCGGTGGTCCTGTTCACGCGGCTGCTGACGCCCGCCGAATACGGCATCTATGTCGTGGCGCTCAGCGTCGCGGGCATCATCTCGGCGCTGCTCTTCACCTGGGTGCGCCTCTCGGTGCTCCGCTTCGAATCCGAGGGGGAGCGCACCGACATCCGGCTAACGGCGCTGGCGGCCTATCTCGTCTCCGTCGTGACCTTGCCGGCGGCGCTCGGCGTCACGGTCTGGGCGCTCGCGGTGCCGTTCGACAAGGCGCTGGCGGCGATCGTGCTGGCCGCCGCTCTCGGTCTCTTCGAACTCGGACAGGAGATTCTCAGGGCGCGGCTCGATTCCACCTCCTACATGCGCGCGACCGTCATCCGCGCCTTCGCCGCGATCGGTATCTCCTACGGCCTCGTCCAGATGGGATGGGGCGGCTACGGCCTCGTCGCCGGCGTCGCCGGAGCCTATGTCATCGCCGCCGTGGCGTTCTCGGGGGCGACCTGGAAGGGGCCGCGCAAGCCCTTCGACCGCGTGACCTTCCGCACCATGCTCGGCTTCGGCATCCCGATGGCGATGTCGGGAGGCGTCTTCGCCTTCCACTCGGCCCTCGACCGCCTGCTGGTCGCCTATCTCCTCGGCGATGCCGCGGCCGGCGTCTATGGCGCCTCTGCCGACCTCGTCCGGCAGATCATTCTGTTTCCGGCCCTGTCGGTCGCCTCGGCCGTCGTGCCGCTCGCCATCCGCTCGCTGGCGGAGGAGGGGCCGGCTGCAGCCGATGCCCACCTGACGCGCAGCGGCGAACTGCTGCTCGCCGTGGTTCTGCCTGCGGTTGTCGGCCTCGCGATCGTCGCGCCGCATTTCGCCGCCCTCATTCTCGGTCCGGACTTCCGCGACACGGCTGCGGCGCTCATTCCGATCCTCGTCTTCGCCTGGCTGTTCCAGACCATCTCGCAGCAATTCGTCCAGGTGAGCTTTCACCTCGCCAAGAAGCCGTCGCTCATGGTCGCGCACGGCACAGCCATCCTCATCGTCAACGTCATCGCCATGGCGCTGCTCGTGCGCCCCTTCGGCCTGAAGGGCGCGGCCTGGTCGCTGGTGATCGCCGAGGCCGCCGGCGTCGTGGCCGGCTATCTCCTGTCGCAGCGCGCCCATCCCTTGCCACTGGCCTGGCGGCCCATCGCGAAGGTGGTGCTCGCCGTCGCCGTCATGGCGGTGCCGACGGCGCTGCTGGAGTGGAGCCTGCCGGGCGAGGGGATCTGGCCGCTGGCGGTCACCGTCGCGGCCGGTGTCGCAACCTATGCCGTGGCCGCCTTCGCCCTCGATCTCGCCGGCACCCGCTCGGCCCTCATGGCACGCCTGAGGCCGGAGGAGGGCGTGGTGAGAGGCTGAGGCGCGGCATGCACCAAGGCATGTTCCTGGTGCGGCGTGGAGAGCGGGCGGGTCAGACGTCCCAGCGGACGGCCGCGATGTGTTCCGCCAGCAGTGCATCCACCTCGTGGCGTGCCGGGTCGAAGGCTTCCCGCCCCATGCGCTCATATTTCCAGCTGTCGCTGATCTCGCGGAAATGGCGGTAGGCGAAGTCCTTCGTCATCCAGCGTGACGGGATATGCCCGCCGATGGAGTGGATCTTCCACTGGGCGCGGTCGGGGATGCGCGAGGGTACGAGAGTCCATTTCGGCGGGCAGCGGTCTGCGTCCACGGTCACGAGACCGAAGCGTTTCACCGGCCGCTCGCGCCGCGTCACCGTGTAGTCGCGATGGCGCCGTCCGGCCATGCCGGGGGGCGGATCGCGGCCCTCCATGCCGATCGTCCACCGGCCTTCATAGCGCAGCACGCCGAAGGGCTCGGCCTCGACCGCCTCGAAGATGCTGCGGCCAGAGGGGGTGAGGATGAACTCGTCGACGTCGGAGCCCTGGACGCTGGCGGCAGCCTCGAGGAAGCGGCGGCGTGCATGTTCCCAGACGCCGTGCTGACCAAAATCGGAATCCCAGTAGCGCCGTGCGTCGATGCCCTGGGGGCCGAACTTGTACGGCCAGTCGACGACCATGATCGCGGCGATGCCGGAGAGACCTGCAAGCGCCTCGGCCAGTTCCTCCGGGGTGTAGCGGATCGAACCGTTGTCGTAGATGAGCACCGCGTCGGCGCCGTGAATGTCGCGGGAGAAGCGCACCCAGTCCTGGATCCAGGCGAGATCGTTGTTGCGCGATTGGGTGAACAGCACGCGCCTACCGGCGAAGATGTCGACCTCGCTCGGCTGCACCGCGACCTCCACCGTCCCGAGCGGACATTGGAGGCGCAGGAATTGCGTACCGTCCGGGGCCTCGACATGAATCTGGCCGTGGCGGTCCATCTCCCTGACTTCGAACCGGCAGTCGGCTCCGGAGGGCAGGGCGGTGATGCGCGCCCGCGCGAGATCGTTCTTCAGATTGAGGAAGGGCGGGCCGGCCAGGACGATCCGGCCCCGTGTTCCAACGAAGGCGTCGTAGAACAGGGTGTCGGCATCGAAACGTTCGTCGTAATCGGCGTCCCGCGCCGCGGCCGGACGCGGCGGCAGCCGGCGCGCGTCGGTGAAGTCCGTCAGGATCGTCGGATGCAGCCGCATGATCTCGACATGGGCGGCGAGGGGGCGGCTCACGGGTGAACTCCTGTCGACATCGCCCTGACCGGCGTCGGCATCAGCACGCGGTATGGAGGCTGAACGCCGCATGATCAGGCCGACCGCGTCGCCATCAGGTAAATGGCCTTGGGGTTGGTCACCGCATAGCGCCAGAACAGGCGGCGCGGCTCCAGCCAGATGCGGTAGAGCCACTCGAGCGAAGCCTTCTGCATCCACTCGGGGGCCCGCCGGTTGGTGCCCGAGAGAAAATTGAAGAGCCCGCCCGAGGTCTTGATCATGCCGACATGGGTCAGCCTGTCGGCATGGCGCGCAACGAAACGCTGTTCGTGCGGAACCCCCATGGCGAGCCAGAGGATGTCCGGTGCGAGGGCGTCGATTTCTGCGACCTTGGCGTCGAGGGCCTCGCCCTTGAGGAAGCCGTGGCAATGCCCGACGAGCCTGAGCCCGGGATAGGACCGGCGCACGCTGGCGACGGCCCTGTCGTTCTCCTCGGGTGTCGCGCCGAACATGTAGAAGGTCACGCCTTCCTGCTCGGCCCGTCGGGCCACATCATGGAAGAGGTCGGTGGTGGCCACGCGCTCCGGCAGGGCGATGCGGCAGCGGTAGCGCGAAGCCAGCACCAGAGGCTGACCGTCCGCGACGATCTGGTCGGCATCGCCGATCAGCGCCGCCAGTTCGGCATCGGATGCCGCCCGTGCCAGAACCTCGCCATTGGCCGAGGTCAGATAAAGGGGGCGTTGCCCACGCGGGCGCTCACGTGCCGCGCGGATCATCCAGTCGGCGGTCGCGGCGCGGTCGAGCACTGCGATGGGCAGGCCGCCGACCTGGACGGTCGGGATGGCGCGAAAGGCCGTGTCGAAATCGGTGGACATGGCGTCACTGCACCAGACGGGCGACCGGATTGCGGGGCATGGCGGGGGCCTGGCTCTGCGGCGGCGCCATGCCGCTGCCCGGCCTCAGAAGGGTGAGCAGGATCGCGAGGCCGATGCCGAGCCCTGCCCCGAAGATGAAGCCGGCGGCTGCCATCACGACGCCGCGGGGCGGGAACACACGGTCGCGCGGCGGCTGCGCCACCGTGATGATGCGGGCGTTGCTCGTGTCGACACGCTCGAGCTCGCTCGTCTCGCGGGAGCGGGACAGGAAGGTATTGAGCAGGTTCCGGTTGACGTCGACCTCCCGCTGCAACTCGCGCAGCTGAACGAAGGCCTGGCCGGCGGTCGAGGCCTGGGTGGTGAGCTGCTCGACGGTGCGGCGCTGCGTCGCCTCGGCGGCGCGGGCGCGGTCGAGATCGGCGCGCGCTGCCTGGGCGATGCGTCCGAGTTCGTCGGCGATGGCCCGGTCGAGATCGGCGACCTGCGCCTGCCCGTTGCGGACGGTCGGGTGGCGAGGACCGAATTCGGTCTGGGCATCGGCGAGGCGACGGCGGGCCTCGGCCTGCTGCCCGCGCAGCGCCGCGATGGTCGGCGACATGACAGCCTCGGGCAGGGCGCCGGCCTGGCTGGTGGTGCGCAGCGAGATCTGGATCTGCTCGTGACGGGCCTGGGCCTCGGCGACACGCGCCTGCGCCTGTCCCAGCTGGGTATTCGCGTCGGTGAGCTGCTGCTCGCTGACGAGTTGGGTGCGGGTGCCGACGAGGCCGTTCTGGCGACGGTAGTCCTCGGCGCGCTCCTCCGCGGACCGGACGCGCGCCCGCAATTCGTCGAGGCGGTTGGTCAGTGACTGGGTGGCCCGGCGGGCCGCGTCGGCGCGGGCGGCGGTCTGGCTGTCGATATAGGCGTGCGAGACGGCATTGGCGAGGCGAGCCGCCTTCTCCGCATCGGCGGCGCGCACCGTCACCTCGATGACGAAGGTGCGCTCGGGGCGGCGGACGATGACGCGGTCGTAGAGGGAATTGAGGGCGAGGCGCTCGCGGGCCTCGAGGCTCTCCTCGGCGCCCCGTGCCATGCCGAGCCGGTCGAGCAGCGCGACCGCCCAGGAGGCACCGCCCTTGCCGTTGAACTCCGGGTCCTCGGTCAGGCGCTCGCTGTCGACGACGCGCGACAGCACGCTCTGCGAGGTCACGATGCGCGCCTGGCTCTCGACGAAGTTGATCGCCGTATTTGAATCCTGCTGGCGCGGGGTCAGTTCGTTGTCGAAGACCTGGAGGCCGCGCGGGTCGATGAAGATCTGCGCGGTCGCCATGAAGCGCGGGGTCATCAGCCGCGATGCGCCATAGGCGGTTACAGCACAGGCGAGAGCCAGGATGAGGATCGCCATCCAGTGGGGCCAGACGGCCGCCAGGAGACCCGCGGCTTGCGAAGCGTCATCGGCGCGGCGCGCGGGTGACGTCTCGCGGCGTTCGGAACGACCATCGTCATACATGGGCGGAGCCCTTCCTGGCCTGTCCGGTCCGCCGCAACCGCGCCGTCCCGGATTGGAACACGAAAATCCATTCGTGCTCAGACCCGCAAGGCCGGGGCCAGAGGCCGGCGTATCGGTTCAGGACACGCCGATCCGGTCGAGCGCCGCACCCACCGGCAGGATGTCGATGCCGCGCTCCTGCGTTCTCTCGACGACACGCGTGAGCATCGCGATGGAGGTGCCATAGGCCGATGGCGTGTCGCACACGTCGTGGGTGAAGAAGACCAGCCAGCCGCATGCGGCTTCCACCTGATCGAGCAGCCGATCCAGACTGTCGGCATTCAGGGCGCGCTCGCTGATCTCGACGGACTTCACGAAGTCGAGGTCCATCCGGCCGGCATTGATGCCCTCCTGGACAGAACGGCTCGCGCGGACAGTCGCCGCCAGATGGCGTTTCTGCATCAGGCCACAGAGACCGTAGGGATAGGCGTAGGTCTCACGCCGGAGGTCGGGCAGGAGCCGGCGCAGCCGCGCCCTATTGGCGGCGAGATCGGCGGCGAAGGCTGCCGGCCGCATGGAGGAGGCCGCGCGATGGCAATGGCCGTGGAGGCCGATTTCGTGGCCGCGCCGATGCAGGTCGACGGTTTCCGCGTCTCCGGCCACGATCCAGTGGGGTGTCGTCAGGCCCGATAGTCCCGAGGCGACATAGTATGTCCCCCTGACACCGCGATCCTCCAGGATCGGGGCGCCGTGGGTATAGGCCGAGACCGGAAAATCGTCGAAGCTGATCGAGACGACGGGCTTTTGCAGCGCGACACGCGCGGTCCGGAACGGCCAGCGCCGCCCGATCATGTGATCGAGTCGCGCCGGCAGGCTGCCGAAGCGCATGTCGGCGCCATCGTCGGCCTGTGCGAGGCTATCGGCCCGTCGCGGCGTCGGGAAGCGGGGGCGGGGGGCGCCCTGCGTGTCGTTCTCGGCCAAACCGGTCACCTCGTTCCGCTGGCCTGTTTTCGGACAGAACCAGTTCCAGTCGATGCATCGGGGGAGAAACTGGCAAGACCCGCGCCACACAGGATGCGGCAAGGGCCTTGCTCTATGAAGGGCAAAGCGCTTGCCGTCCCCGCGATGGAGCCTGATCTTGAACCAGGTTGAAACAATGAGCCCCGACATGTCCCGCCGCGAGACGGCAGATGCCGGCATTGCCGCCCGCAGTGCCGGCCTCGATGCCGATCGCGTGAAGGCCGCTGTCGTGATCGCCACGTTCCGGCGTCCGGCCATGCTGGCGGAGACGCTGGCCTCGGTCGCAGCCCAGCGGACGGACGTCGCCTTCGCCGTGGTCGTGGTGGAGAATGATGCTGTCCGGCGCGAGGGCCTGTCCGTCGCAACAGACTGGCTGTCGCGCGGAACAGTGCCTGGAATAGCCATCGTCGAGCCGGCTCAGGGAAATGTCCATGCCATCAATGCCGGCTTCGCTTTCGCCCTGAAGGCCTTCCCGGCGGCGGATTGCATCCTGATGATCGACGACGACGAACGGGCCTCGCCCGACTGGCTGGCGCTCATGGTCGCCGCGGCCGGGCGGATGGATGCCGACGTCGTCGGCGGCCCCGTCATTCCCCAGTTTCTCGAGGAGGCTCCGGCGCTTCTCGCGCGCCATCCGGTTTTCTGGCCGAGCCACGACGCGACGGGCCCGGTTCCGATGATCTACGGCACCGGCAATTGCCTGATCCGACGACACGTCTTCGAACGCATGGGTCCCCGGCCGCTCGATCCCCGCTTCAATTTTCTCGGTGGAGGCGACCTCGACTTCTTCACCCGCTGCCGTCATGCAGGCCTGACGTCGTTCTGGGTGCAGGAGGCGCTGATCACCGAGACGGTGCCGGCGGATCGGGCGCGGATCGGCTGGGTGCTGCGGCGTGGCATGCGCATCGGCTCGATCAACCGCGCCGTCGAGGTCAAACAGGCCAACGACCGTCGCGCCCGCCTGAAGGTTTTTGCAAAGGACCTCGCCATTGTCCCGATTGCGCTGGTGCGGGCGTTTCTCGCGCTGGTGCGCACGGGCAATCCGGTGATCGCTGCCCATCCCCTGGCCGTCTCGGCCGGCCGGATCGGCGCCTGGGCAGGGCTGGAGCAACAGCCCTACAGGGCGGGTGCGTCGTCATGACGACGGGGGCCTCTCAGCCGGCCGGCAGCCTTCCCGCGGGCGATCTGGCCGAACTCATGCTCTATGCGCGGGCCGTCGTCTTCGTTGGTGCGTTCCTGCTCGCCTGGGTGACCCTCGAGCCCTATGCCGATCTGACCAATGCGGTGGCGCTGGAACTTGCGTTCGGTCGGGAGGGTGCGACCTATGCCGCGTTCGGCATTCTCGCGGCATTGGCCGTCGCGGTCGCCTTCGTGACGCAGCCGCGGGCGCTCGCCACGCTCTTCCATCCCTTGTGGATCGTACTCGGCGTCTGGCTGTGCGTTACGGTGGTCACCTCGGCCGATGTGTCGCTGTCGCTCCGCCGCCTCATCCTCTTCGGCCTTCTGGCGGCGCTCTGCGCCTCGCTGTTCCTGATGCCGCGCGGCAGGCGGGATCTGGCGCGGCTTCTGGTCGTCGCCGTGGCCGTTCTGGTGGGCCTGTCGCTTGTCGGCATCGCGCTGTTTCCCGAGTATGCGATCCACCAGGCGGCCGATCTCAGCGAGCCGCAACTGGCGGGGGACTGGCGCGGCGTCTTCGCCCACAAGAATACGGCCGGTGCCGTCTTCGCCATCACCATCTTCATGATGATCTATGCCATCCGCGCCGGCCTCGCGGCGAGCGGCTCCGTCCTGCTCGTCCTGTGTGCGCTGATGGTCGCGATGTCGGGCGCGAAGAGTTCGACCATGTTGCTGGTGGTCGCCGTCGCGATGTCCCTCGTCGTGTCGCGCATCCGGAACGGATGGCTGGTCTCGGTGCTGGCCCTGACGCCGCTCGTCACCCTGATGATCCTCGGCCCCGGAACGGTTGTCAGCGAGGCCATCGCCGGCGTCGTCCGAATGCTTCCCGTCGACGTGACCTTCACGGGTCGCGCGGACGTGTGGGAACTGGCGCTCGAGAAGATCGCCGAGCGACCGCTCACCGGCTTCGGCTATTCGGCGTACTGGGCGCTGGAATCGACCCGGTTCGGGCAGGAGGATACGACCCAGTGGGGCGGCAATGCCGCGCATGCCCATAACGGCTATATCGATGCGGCGTTGAACATGGGCTTTCCGGGCCTGCTGCTGACGGTGGTCGTGTTCGTGTTCTGGCCGATCCGCAACTATCTCGCCGCGCGCCGGGGCGGCGCAGACCCGGCGCTTCTCATGCTGCTTCTGCAGATCTGGCTGTTCGGCATCTATCTGTCGGTGATGGAGAGCTTTCTGTTCGTCCGCTTCGATCCCATCTGGATCACCTTCCTTTTCGCGGCCTTCGGGCTGCATTTCCTCGCGCGGCGCCCCCATGTCGCGGCGTGACGGGTCGCGGGCGCCCGAACGACCGCTGGATATCCTGATCTCGGATGCAACTGCCCCCTGCGGCGTCGAGGCCTTCGCCCGACGACTGGCGGCGACGGCGGGGCCGAGGGGCGGAACGCGCGTCCTCGGCAGCGCCGGCACAGGAGCGGGTGACGCGGTGCTCGTCATCAACCTGCCGGTCGTCGCCTGGAAGCGCCAGCTCGTCGACCCGGTAGTGGAGGCGGCGCGGGCGCGGGCCAAGGGCCGCAAGGTTCTGGTCGTCCTGCACGAGTGGGCCGACCTCGACTGGAAGCGGCGGGCGAGTTACGCCCCGCTCCTGCCGCTCGCATCGGCCATCGTCTTTTCCTCACCCGAGGTCGCCGACCAGTTCGCCGCAAGCCCGCTGGCCGCCGTCGCGCCGAGGCGCAGGGGCATCGTTCCGATCCCGCCCAATCTGATCCTGCCTGCGGAATGTCCACCGACCGCCCTGTCCAAGCGGCTCGCCGCGGAGCGCGCGCAGGACCGGCTGGTCATCGGCCATTTCGGATCGATCTATCCGCGCAAGCAGTCGACGCAGATCCTCGACCTCACCGCAGCGCTGAAACAGCGCGGCGGCGATCCCTTCGCCGTCTTCATCGGCTCCTTCGTGAAGGGACAGGACAGGGTCGAGGAGGACTTTGTCGCCAGGGCCCGTCAGCTCGGGATCGAAGACCGCGTGCTGGTGACCGGCTATGTGGCGAGCGAGCCCGAGCTCTTTGCCCTCTTCGCCGAGGTGGATGTCTTCACCTACCTTTTCGCGGAAGGTCTCACCAGCCGGCGCGGCAGCGTCCTCGCCTGCGCCATGTCCGGGCGGCCGGTGGTGGTCAACGCGCCGGAGGGGGCGGGGGCCTTCAACCATCATCCGACCTATCTGCGGCTGCTGGCCGAAGGCCGGCTGCGGCTGGTACCGACCCATGCCGGCATCGATGATGTCGCCGCGGCCGTCGAGGAGGCCGCGCGGGCGCCCGGCGGGTCGGCCCGCCTCGATGTCGATGCGGCCTGGCGGGATGCCCTGTCCGCGATCGACGCGGTTCTGGCCGACTGACGATCCACAACACGGCTGGCCTTGCCAACCCAACACTTGCCTCCATCCACGCTCTCACAGACGAAAGCCGCGGCACCTCCCGGCACTCGCGGCTTCAGGTCGCCGTCGATGGATCGCGAACTCGGCCCGCTTCTCTAGAAGGCGTTGTCGTAGGCCTTCCGCGAGAAGACGGTCCGGAACAGGATCTCGATGTCGAGGAGGATCGACCAGTTGTCGATGTAGTAGAGGTCGTGCTCGACCCTCGCCTTCATCTTGGCGTCGGTGTCGGTCTCGCCGCGCAGGCCGTGAACCTGCGCCCAGCCGGTGATGCCGGGCTTGACGTTGTGGCGGCGGGCATAGAGCGCGATCCGCTCGTCGAATTCGCGATCATGGGCGATGGCGTGTGGGCGCGGCCCGACGAGCGACATCTGTCCCGCCAGGACGTTGAGGAGTTGCGGCAGTTCGTCGAGGTTCCAGCGCCGCAGGAAGCGCCCGACGCGGGTGATCCGCTGGTCGTCGCGGGTGGCCTGGCGAACCACGTCGCCATCCTCCGTCACCGTCATCGTACGGAACTTGACGATCTGGAAGGCACGCTGGTTGAAGCCGAGGCGGCGCTGGCGGAACAGGATCGGCCCCGGGCTGTCGAGCTTGATGGCGATCGCGACGAGCAGCAGCACCGGCGTGAACAGGAAGAGTGCGAAGGAGCTGAGCGCGAGGTCGAGCACACGCTTGATCATGACCTCGCCGGCGGTCAGCGGCGGGCGGCCGAGCTGGAGGCTGGCGATGCCGCCGGCTTTGGCGATGTGGATGTCCTGGAACCGGTCGAAGATGCGCTCCGGACCGAGGTGGATCGTCACGGGAATGCGCATGAAGCCGTCGACGAGACGGTCGATCGTCTCGGTGTCGGACCAGGGCACGATGATCAGCACGTCGTCCAGCTGCATCTCGCGGGCCTGCGTGGCGATCCGGGCGATGTCGTCGCGACCGACCGACCCGCCTCCGGGCGACAGGAGACCGGTTCCCGCGATGTGCATGCCGGCATTCCACGGCTGGTGGCGCAGCGCGAAGGCCGTCACGTCCTCCTCGCGGCCGACCAGCATGACGCGGCGGGCAGGAATGACGCCGAGCTTGGAGCCGAGCGTCATGAGCCTGCCGGCCGTCCTGCGGGCCACAAGGACGGCGGGAAAGCCGGTGACGAATGTGAGGATGACGGCGACGCGCGAGAAGGCGTCGGTCGTCTTGGTGGCGAAGGCGAAGGCCATCAGCACGAGAAATGCTGCTCCCCACAGCGTCAGCGTGGTGCCGAAGGCGCGCTGGACGCCGACATAGTTCCCGATCTGGTACTGGCCGCGCACCGCGCTGAGCAGCACGAAGGTGCTGGCGATCAGCAGCGCCAGCGTGGCCTGGGGCTGGGCGGTCCACCATTCGCCGCTGGCGATGCGGCTGTAGAGGATTGAACCCAGATAGGAGGTGAGAGCGATGACGGTCCAGTCGAGGAGTGCCGTCGACAGTTTTACCGCCAGACGCATCCATGCATAGCCGCCACGGCTGCGCCGGGCCAGGGCTCCTGCCGGAATGTCGAGTTCTTTCAGGGTCATGGCTTTGACTCGCAGGCCGATCGACAACGCCTGTCCCGAACGGGGACGAAATGGCTCACATGCCGGAGGTGTTGCAGAACCCGTGCCGCAACCAGAGCCTCGGCACCGGTCAGTCGCCCTGGGGCTTCCCGCGCGCGGCCGCGAGCGCGCGTGCGACCAGCGTGCGCCGCGCCGCCGGCGGCGTGAGGTCGTGATCCGCTCCGGGGATGATGGTGAGGTGGAGATTGTCCCGCGCCGTCAGCCAGCGGCCGTTCGCACCGAAATGAAGCGCCATATCGCCGAGCCCTGCATCGTTCTCGCTGAACATCAGTTCGACGGGAACCCTGCGCTCGGCGAGCTTCCGCACCATGTCGCGCGCCACCTTCGTCTGTTCCGAGGGCGCGACGGCGCGCAGTCGCGCCCCGAATCGCCGGCCGAACTCGCGGATCAGCGGTCCGATCTTGCGTTCGCCGGTGAGGAGTCTCTTCCAGGCCCGGGCTTCAAGCACTTTGGCGGCGTAGCTGGCGGCGAGCGGGTAGGCGGATGCGATGGCCTGTTCCACCGTCTCCCCCGGCCGCCAGACAAAGCGCTGGATGTTGACGAGGATCAGACCGGTGATGCGCGGGTCGCGGGCCGCATGGTGCAGCGCCAGATAAGCGCCGCTGCAGGCGCCGAGCACCGTCACCTGGCCGAAGCCGCGGGCGGCGAGGAGATCGACGGCATCGGCCATCTGGGCGTCGTTGGCCGGATGGTAGAGCACGGCGTCCACCGTATCATCCGCGCCGGGCCGGTCTTGGCCGTCGCCGATACCGGCAAGGTCCATGCGGAGCGAGGCGATGCCTTCGGCTGCGAGTTCACGCGCCAGCAGGACGCTGGACCGGGCCCATCCGACATGCGAATTGCGACCGGCATTGACGATCAGCAGCACGGGCTTTCCCGGAGCGGCTGCGCGCGGCTGGCAGATGACGCCGAACAGGCGGTTGCCCTCGCCGAACGTCATGGCCTCCTCGCGGAAATGCGGCCCGTCCAGCATGGCGGCCGCTGACGGGACCGGAGCGACGAGATCTCCTCGCGGCAACCCCGACACCCAGGCAACGCTCCGGGCGATGACGTCGGAGGGGGTCGCGGCCATAGTAGGGCTCAGCGAGATCGCCTCGAAATCCTGCGCCTCCATGACGGTGAGCCCGTGACGGGCCCGCCAGGCCTCCGCGAGGATGCGCGCCTCGGCCGAGTTCCTGCGATGCAGCAGCAGGGTCGGGACGGGCGTCGTCTCCAGCCTGCAGAGATCGATCTTGCGGATGGCATCCAGCGACTCGTTCGTCGTCGGGAGGCCGGCGATGAGCAGGCCGTCGTCGGTCACCGTGTCGTCCGGGTTCAGCCGGGCGCCCTCGGCGACCGCACGGGCCGTCATCGCCAGTTCGCGCGCGTAGCTGCGTCCCTTGACGATGGGGTCGAGAAGCAGAAGCCCGGCCGGCGCCGGATCCGATTGTGCCGCGAGGGTGGCGATCGTCGCGCCGAAGCGCAATCCGGCGAAGACGATGGCGGACACGCCCGCATGTCGCCGCAGGACCTCGGCGGCCTGGCCGACCGAGGCAGTCCAGGCGGTGAGGCGCTCGGGATCGGTGTCATCTCCGAGGGAATCCGCCGTTCCCGGCAGGTCGAACCGCAGCGCGGCGTGCCCCGCCGCAGCGAGGGCATCGGCCAGCACGCGCAGGCTCTTCGTTGCCGCGAGCGCTTCAACGCCGTGCGGCGGCACGATGACCACGCCGATGCCCGATGGCGCGACGCCGTCCGGCAGGTGCAGCTTGCCCATCAGGCCGTTGAACGTGACGGGGATCATGCTGCGAACTCGTAGGGCACGGGATGGCTGTTGAGCGCCGAGACGGTTCCGCGCGGTACGGCCTGTCCGGTTCGGCGGATGAGAGGCACGACGCGGGTTTCGCCGGGCGCCAGGCTGAAGCCTTCGTCGGCAGCCCGGAAGCCTGTGTCCTCGATCGTGACGAACCTGGCCAATCGCGATGCGGTGATCGACAGGGTGGGGGTCTCGCCATGGTTCGCGGCGGTCACCGACAGGCCGATGTCTCGCGGCGTGCAGGCGCGCCCGGCAACGACATGGCAGGCTTCGGCGAGGAGCTCACCCGTTTCCGGGTCATGAAGCCGGGCAAGCGTCGCGTCATGGGCTAGGGCGCCGAAGCGGTAGGCGTGGGAGACGTCGAAGAAGTGCCCTGTGAGCGCAAAGCTCGACCAGCTTTGGGACGCCCGGGGGGCAAGGGTGACGTCAGCCTCGGCGCGCGAGAGCGGGTGCGACCCTTCGCCATAGGTGGCGAGCAAGAGCCGCAGCCGCCTCGTTTGGGTCGTCTCGTTGACGGCGTGGATCCCGAGCCCGTTCAGCCCTTCGTCCGTGATGCCGAGATGGACCGGATGGAAGGCGCGCCTGAGGGCGTGGTAGACCGTCTTCGGCGCGCCGAGACGGTCGATGACACCCCAGCCGGCTCCCGGCTTCATGTCGTTCAGGAACCAGACCAGCCCGCCGCCGCACGGCGATCCGGACCGGCGCCATTCGGCGAAGACGGCTTCCATCAGTTCGGCAGGCGCGGCGCGGCCGAGAGCGAGATAGCGGTCGGGATCGCTGCCGCGCAGCGCCTCCGGATCGACGCCGAACAGGGCGCGGGCATAATGGTCGCGCACGTCCTCGAAATCCCAGGACGCACCGGCATCGCGCGGCACGCCATCCTTCCAGCGCGGGTCGGCAGGTGAGGTCAGGTTCTCGCTCGCCAGCGTTGCCGCCGTGGGAACGTTGGCGAAGGCGAGGCATTCGGAGGCGAACCGTACGTTGGCGCGGCGAGCGTCCTCGACCGGGCGACAATAGGCGCCGACGCCGAAATAGTGGGTGACACCCTCATTCGTCACGAAGGGCAGGGGACCGCCCCAGGGCGTGTGGGGCACATAGACCGCCTGCGGCGCAACCACGGCGACGATGTCGGGCAGCACGGTTTCGAACAGCGGCATCGCCGCCTGCGCCGGCTTCAGGCCGAGCATCGTGGCCTGCTGGGCCATTTCGCTGCCGCCGCAGACAATGGCGAGAGAGGGCGAGCCCTGGAGGCGCCCGAGCAACGAACACGCTTCCGCCTCGACCTCGCACCGGAATGCGGGATCGTCGGCCGGATAGTCGAAGTTGGCGAAGGGCAAGTCGTGCCAGACGAGGAGACCCAGCGCGTCGCAGGCCTCATGGAAGGCGCGGCTCTCCGGCGATGTCGTTCCGGAGATGCGGATCATGTTCATGCCGGCGTCGCGGGCGAGCGTCAGCAGGGGCCGCGGGTCGGTCTTGCCCGGCGACACCGGATCTTGCGGCATCCAGGAGGCGCCACGGCAGAAGATGCGTTCGCTATTGATGCGCAACGCAAAGCCCTTGCCGTCCGGGCTGCGATCGATGTCGAGCGCGCGAAAGCCGACCCGGCCGAGATCGATGTTGCGGGTGCCGATTCGCAGGGAAACCGCATGCAGCGCCGGCTCGCCATGGGTGTGCGGCCACCACGGGGCGATGCCCGGCAGCACCATTCGCCCGGCTTGGATGCCATCGGGGCCTGGATGGAGAGCATGAGCATGGCCGGCGCAGGTCACCTCAACCGCCGCATCCACTGAGCCGGCAAAACGAACCGAGATGTCGAGGACGCCGTCCTCGCCGTCGAGTCGCGCCGCCAGGGTCAAGGTGTCGAGACGCGGTCCGGTGTCGTGGTGGATCAGGGAGACACCCTGCCAGGGGCCGACGACGGCCACCTCCGGCGACCAGCCCGGCATGTGACCGAGGGGAGTTGTGCGCACGAGCCTGAGCGATCCCGGCTGGATCATCATCGGCCGCCAGCGCTGGCGCGGTCCCTTCGCCGCAGCCAGGATCGGGTTCAGGGCGTGAAAGCGGATGGCGAGTTCGTGACGCGCTTCGCCGGTCATGTCGACCTCGTAGGCGCGGAACATGGAGCGCGCCTGGAGCACCGGACGGCCATCGAGGAAGACATCGGCATGTCCCGCCAATCCCTCGAAGCGCAGCGTCGACGGGCCCCCGGCGGTGACGGCGCAGCGATACCAGACGTCCTTGTCGTGCAGCCCGGATGTCGCGCCGGGGGCAAGCCGTTCGGCCGCGATCAGCGCCTCCTCCGCGGTCCCGGGAACAGGCGCAGGGATCCAGTGCGTGCAGTCCGCGAGGGCAGTCGGTTCTAGGATCGCTCCGGGCTCCGTCACGGTCAGCTCCCAGCCCGCATCGAGCGGGACGATCGTCTCGTCCGTATCGTTGCGAACCAGGGACATGCGCAGTCTCAGGATGCTGCCCGAACGAGCGTCCGGGTGTCGGCGGAGGGAAAGCGCAGGACCTGCGCCAGTTCGTCCATGAGCGCATCATAGTTGCGCGCGGTCTCGTCGAGGGCGGAGGCGAGGGCGTCCGTCTTCTTGCGCGCGAGGGCGCGGGCGAGGAGGAACTGGAAGGTCTTCATGCCGTTCGACATCGCCTCGCACAGCGCCACCGCCGACTCGAGCCCGGCGACCCCCTGGCGACCAAGCCAGGTGAGGTGATCGCCGAGCAGGGCGATATTGGCCCCGAACTGGCGCGCCGTGTTGAAGGCATAGGGGTGGAAGGAGCAGGGCGGCTGCGTCGCCAGCCAGTCGAGGTGCTTCTGCAGGGCATCGCGATAGGCGAGGACCGGGTTGCGCTCGGGTCTGCGGGCCCAGTGCGCCGCAAGGCGCGCAAGGGCCGCATCCTTCAGGGCGCGGCCCGACAGGCCGGGTCCGACGACCTTCACGAATTCGGTGTAGGGCGGCAGGACGGGCGTCGGGACGGAGCCGAAGCCGAGCAGATGCTCGACGTCGGCGCCCTGCATCTCAAAGTACCCGGCATTGTGGAAGTAGCCGAGCCTCGCCGTGGCGCGGTCGAAGAGATTGACCGCGATCGTCGTCTTGGAATGGTCGGTGCGGTAGGTCACGCCCTGCGTGTCCGGCAGGAAGTGGGCGTCGACCTCGACGAGGACGATGCGGTCGCGGGCGATCTGCTCGTCGAGATGATCGACGAGCGGCCGGTAGATCGACAGTTCCTGCAGGTCGAGGCCGAACAGGGCGTCGAGGTCGCCGTTCGGGATCTTGAAAAAGGTGAACTGGTCGCCCTCGAAGTCCTGTGCCAGCGTCATCCCGAGAGCTGCCGCCGGCTCGCGGCCGAGCGTATGCAGGAGCTCGATGAAGAGATCCGTGTGGCAGTTGGTCTCCGGCCAGGCCCGTTCCGCATCATGCAGGGCATGGCGCGGATAGGTCGCGGCGTCGAGATTCGGGAAGACAGCGGCCATGGTCAGAGCCCCAGCGACTGGCGCACCGAGGCCGGCCAGCGCTTCACGTTGGTGCCGTAGTGCTTCAGCAGCGCCAGAATCACCCGCTCGTGGCCGAAGCCGACGCAGGCGGTGTGCGCCACCTCGTCGCCCTCGGTGGTCAAGCCGAAGGTCTTGCCGAAATGGTCCTGGTGATAGTTGAACGACAGGCAGGCCGTCGGGTTCTCCTCGCTCTCAATGGCGATGAGCAACTCGAACTTCAGGCGCTGGTCGCGCTGGTTCACGGCCAGCATCTTGCCCGTCCGGCCGAAGAAGGGATCGTTGGCAACGTCCACGGCGAAGGGCAGGCCGAGTTCGCCGACCATGGCTTGGCCGCGCTCCAGCCAGGCGGCGCGGAATTCGGTCACCTGATCCGGCGTGCCCATGCGGACGAACTCGCGCATGCGGAAGAATTGCTGGCGGGCAGGATCCTTCGACGGCTCATGACGGAAGCAGTAGGAGAGGAGGTCGAAGAGGCGGCCCTCGGCGGGCAGAGTGCCGCGCTTCGCAGCGGTGGGATAGAGCGGATAGCAGGCGGCCGGGGTGAGGACGATCTCGCTCGCCTTCTGGCCCTCGGTCCAGTCGCCCTTCTGCTCGATGGTCTGCAGCAGGCTGACGTGATCGGCCGGGCTGCCGCAGAAGCAATGCACGGTGCCTGCGAGCTGCGGGAAGCTCTTCATGTAGCCCGACTGCTCGAAGACCGACCGCGACATGGCCGGGGGAAAGCGCACCACTTCCGGCTCGTCGGCCGCGCCATAACGCGTCACGAGATTCTGGAAGCCGTCGCCGATGGCCTCGAACAGGCCGGAGCGGCCATAGAGGCCGTCGACACCGGTCTCGATCAGCAGGCCCTGGTCGAAGAGTTCGTCGAGGAAGGTCGTGGTGCCGGTCTTGGCGAGCATGTCTCAGTCCTCCAGGTCGGTGTCGAGACGCGACATGAGGAGCATGGTCGCGGTGTTGGCGAGGATGCGGTCGTTGGCGATCATCAGCGGCGCCGACAGGATGTCGCGCAGCTGGCGGCCGACGGAGAGCGGATTGTCGTTCTTGTAGCCCTGGATGCCGATGATGGTCAGCGCCTCCTGGACGATGGCAACGGCGCGGCGCGAGGCCTCGACCTTCACCGCGTTCATGGCGACGGCGAAGGCCATGGCGTTGATGGCTTCCTCGTCATGGCGCGCGGCCTCGAAGCGGGCGATGCCGTCGCGGACAATCGTCTTGAGCGCCGCCAGTTCGGCGGCAGCCGCAGCGAGGCGTGCGGCGCCGGGCGGCACGGCGTTCGGCATGCGGCGGGCGGCGGCGCGCACGCTCGCCTGCGCCTTGGACAGCGCGGAGCCGGCGATGCCGAACCAGAGCGAGGCCCAGAAGAGGTGCGAGCTTGCCAGCATGGACTGCGCGGCGATCTCGGCGAAGGGCTTGGGGAAAACCTGCGCTGCCGGCACCTTCGCCGACAGCTTGAAGCCGTGCGAGGTGGTGCCGCGCATGCCGAGCGTGTCCCAGACCGACGTCTGGACGAGGCCGGCCTGCGCTTTCTCGATGACGATCATCATCTGGTCGGAGGATGCAGCGTCCGGCGCGCGGCGGGCGGTGGCGAGGATGGCGTCGGCATCGAGCCCGTAGGAGATGACGGTCGCGTCTTTCTCGATCGAGACCAGGTCGCCGTCCGGCACGATGGAGCAGATCGAGTTGCGCAGGTCGCCGCCGATGCCCGCCTCGGTGGTGGCGGAGCCGAGCAGAAGCTGGTCGCCGGCGAGCCGCTGCATGAAGTCGCGGTGCCAGTCGCTGTCTTGCCCGTGATGCACGAGGCTGGACACCTTGATCTGGTGCATGGCGAAGACCATGCCAGCGGCCGAGCAGGCGGCGCCGAGCGTGGCGCAGAGCTGGGCGATCTCGCCGAAGTCGGCGCCCTCGCCCCCCAGGTGGGTCGGAATCATGATGCCGAGCAGGCGCTCTGCCCGCATGGCGTTGACGGCCTCCAGGGGAAAGCGCGCCTCGCGGTCCACGGCATCGGCGTGGGCGACAGCGACGTCCGCCACCTTTTTGGCGCGGGCAACGAGGTTTGCGGTGCGCGAGGCTCCGCCCAGTTCCGACCGGTCCAGCATGATCAGCCCCCGACCTTCTCGGAGCGCAGTTCTTCCAGGGCGGCGTTGATGGTCGCGATGGAGGAGAACAGGCGGCGGTTGAGCATCCGCTCGGGGAACTCGACGTCGAAGGCCTCTTCCAGGGCCAGCATGAGCTGGACCGAGCCGAAGGAGGTCATCCCGGCCTCGTAGAGGTCGCCCGTGTCGGACAGTTCGGCGATCCCCCCCGGCAGTTCAACTGTCCGGGCGATGATCTCTCGAATCTCGCTATGCATGTGGATCGCTCCAGCTGAGACGATCCCCGTTCCCGAGGATCTTTGTGTTGCATTTGACCAAGGCAATCAATGTTTGATTACCGATAGCGTTAACCGCCTGACGTAACGGTGGATGCAGTTCTGGCTCCACAAGACTTCATCTGCGTGAAGGATGCGGTGCCGATGTCTCCGGCCGGGACATCAGGGCGATGTCGGTATCCTGTCGTGCAGGAACAGTGCCGCGCTGCGAGGAGGCCGAACGGCCCTGATCGAGGCCGCGATCGGTTGGCTTTTCGGCAGTTGCGGGGCAGGTCCGCCCGCAACTGACACCCGGATAACCATTTGCTAAGGACATGCTGTGCCAAAACGGGTGCGGCTCACCGCATGGCAGTCCCGGTCGTCGTCGATCGTTCGGGCCACCCCCGTGTCGTCACGCAGTCGGCCAGCAGGTCCGCGTTTGGCCTTGTCCTTTTGCAACTGACGTCTCGATCTTTTGGTCATTCCATGTCCGGCACCGTTCTTCTTCTCTCCCAGTCGCTCCTCTATTTCGGGGTCATGGCGACCCTGTTCAGGCTGCGCCACCTCATGGGGCTGGGCGCCTTCCTGTGCGCGCTCGGCGTCATGCACTTCCTCGAGACCTATCTGGCCGCGGTCTTCTTCATCGAACTTCCTTTCGGTCTGTTGTCGCCGGGATCGACGGTCCTGTTCTCCGGCAAGCTCGCCATCATCCTGATGTTCTACATCCGGGAGGACGCCGAGACGGTGCGCCAGCCGATCTACGGCCTGCTGATCGGCAATTTCCTGATGGTGGCGCTGGTCGCGATGCTGCGCCTCTACGGTCCGCCCGTTGCCCTGTCCGGCTACAATCCGGACCTCGCCCTCATCGACCAGATGGGCGCGCTGATGGTCTGGGGCACGACGCTGCTCTTCATCGACGCCATCGCGCTGATCCTCCTCTACGAGAAGCTGCGCGGTCTGTTTCCCCGTTCCGTCGTGCTGCGATCATTTCTGGGTCTGGCCGTTATCCTGAGCTTCGACCAACTGGGCTTCTTCATCGGGCTGCATCTGGTAACGGGTACGCCGCTCAGTGCGCTGTTCGGCGGCTGGGTCGCCAAGATGGGGGCCGCGGCGACCTATGCGGTGCTCATCGGGGTCTATCTCACCCTGTTCGAGCGCAACGCGGCGGAGCCCGTGCCGCAACCCCTGTCCGATATCTTCCACAAGCTCACCTACCGGCACAAATACGAGGAACTGCTGGGCAAGAGCAGCCAAGACGCGCTCACCGGAGCCCTAACGCGCGAGCGCTTCGAGGCGCTGGGCGCGCCGACCCTGGCCCGGGGGCTGTCGGCGGGAATGGAAACCAGCCTGCTGATTCTCGACATCGACCACTTCAAGAGCATCAACGATCGCTACGGCCACGTCGTCGGCGACGAGGTGCTGCGGCGCGTGGTCGATTGCGTGCGATCGGAGATTCGCGGCGAGGACCGCATCTTCCGCTATGGCGGCGAGGAGTTCGTCGTTCTCTGCGAGAATACGGGGCCTGCGGCGGCTCTCGCAGCCGCGGAGCGCATGCGCCTCGCCGTCCATCAGCGGCTGGCGCTGGAGTTCGATGCGGCGCCGACCATCAGTATCGGCGTCGCGGCATCGCCGCAGGACGGAACCGGGGTCCGCGACCTCGTGGCGAAGGCCGACGCGCGGCTCTACGTCGCCAAGCGGGAAGGGCGGAACCGGGTGGTGGGGGAGGATGCAGAGCTGGCGCAACCCTGACCATGCGTTCCCACAGCGGCTGGAGCACGCGCGGGATGGTCAACGAATGTCGTCCATTTGGTAGCGGGAGGCAGAGTCGAACTGCCGACCTCAGGGTTATGAATCCTGCGCTCTCACCAACTGAGCTACCCCGCCCCAAAAGGGCCGCGACCCGGCGAACCGGCCCGCGAGAGCGCGGATATAAGGTCCCGGCCAAAGGGGTGTCAAGCACTCCGCAAGATCGCCGACGTCGGCGCGAAAGAGCATGGCGGATGGTGCGACCGTGGACTTGAGGCGCCTCAAGGGCCCCATGCCCCACATCGGGCAGTGTCGTCGCTGATGACGCGGAGGATACGCGATGAACGCGAAGATGCTGGCTCTCGGGGTGCTGGTGCTGGCGATCGCGCCGGCGGGCGCAACGGACGCCCCGAGCCGCGGGCGGCGTGTGGTCGACGAGTGGTGCCGCCTCTGCCATCTCAGGGCGGGCCAGCCGCCGCGCCGGGGCATGGCGGCGTCCTACGAGGAGATCGTCAGGCGGCCGGGGCGGGACGAGGCCTATTTCAACCGCCTGCTGCACGAGGACCATTTCCCCATGACCACCTTCCGGCTCTTCGAGCATGAGAAGCAGGACGTTCTCGCCTATCTCATGTGGCTGCAGCGCCGCCAGCAGCAGCGCCGGCGATAGGATCGGGGGTCAGGCGGCTTTCCTGAACCGCACCAGCGTGAAAAGCCCGCCGAATCCGGCCGGTTTCTTCTCGATCATGGTCAGCTCCTTTTCGCCCATGACGCGGTCGAAGGAGAAGTCCGGGTGCCAGCCGAGCTTGTCGCCGAACGGGGCGGCGGCCTTCTCGATCCAGGAGCGGATGCCGCCCTCGGCGGCGAAATGATTGACGAGGATGACCTCGCCACCCGGTTTGCAGACGCGGTTGAGCTCCGCCATCACGCCCTCGGGGTCGGGGACGACGGTGATCAGGTACATGGCCACGACGCAGTCGAACGAGGTGTCGCCGAAGGCGAGGCGGCCGGCATCCATCTGCAGGATGCCCTCGACATTGGCGAGGCCGTCGTCGACGCGCTTGCGGGCGATCTTCAGCATGTCGTACGACAGGTCGAGGCCGATGACGCGGCAGTTGTCGCCGTAGTCGGGGAGGGCGATGCCGGTGCCGACGCCGACCTCCAGGATGCGGCCTCCGACCCGCGAGGCCGCTGCGACCGCCGCCTTGCGGCCTGTCGTGGTGATGCGCCCGAAAAGCGGGTCGTAGATGGGCGCCCAGCGGGCATAGGCCTTCTGGATGGATCGGGCGTCGAGCTCGGCAGCCGGCATGGGAACTCCGTTCAGATCGCGGCCTGCAGGCGGGACGCAGGTCCGGCCCCGGCCTGTGAAAGGCGGCGGCGGATGAAGCCGCCGCCGAGGACGCGCGCGGGTCCGTGCGCGCTGTCGTAGAGAACGCAGGCCTGGCCGGGCGCGACCCCCTCCTCGCCGTCGAGGAGTTCCATCTCCGCTGCGCCATCGACGATGCGGAGGACCGCAGGCCGCGGCGGGCGGGTCGATCGCACCTTGGCGAAGCAGGCGAGGGGCTCGCCGTCGGCCGGCAGGGCGTCACCGAGCCAGTTGAAATCGCGCAGGGTGATGGTGTGGGTTGCGAGCGCCTCGCGCGGACCGACGATCACCTGGCGCCGGCGGGCGTCGAGGCCCACGACGTAGAGCGGCTCATGGGCGGCGATGCCGATGCCCCGCCGCTGGCCGACAGTAAAGCGCATGACGCCCTCGTGGCGTCCGAGTACCCGTCCGTCGACATGGACGATGTCTCCCGCCTCGGCCGCCTCCGGCTTCAGCTTCTCGACGATGGCGGTGTAGCGCCCGGTCGGCACGAAGCAAATATCCTGGCTGTCGGCCTTGTCGGCGATGGACAAGCCGAAGCGGCGGGCGTGCTCACGCGTCTCCGGCTTGGTCATGGCGCCGAGCGGGAAGCGCAGCAGGCCGAGTTGGTCGGGCGTCGTGGCGAAGAGGAAATAGCTCTGGTCCCGATCGGCGTCCGCCGGCCGGTAGAGGGCGCGCCTGCCCGACGGAACGAGGCGGCTCGACACGTAGTGGCCGGTGGCCAGCACGTCGGCGCCGAGGTCGCGGGCGGTGTCGAGAAGGTCCGTGAACTTCACGTGTCGATTGCAGTCGATGCACGGGATCGGCGTCTCGCCCTCGGCATAGGACTGGGCGAAACGGTCGATCACCGCCTTGCGGAAGCGCTCCTCGTAGTCGAGCACGTAGTGCGGGATGCCAAGCCGCTCGGCGACGCGCCGAGCGTCGTGGATATCCTGGCCGGCGCAGCAGGCGCCCTTGCGGTGAATCGCCTCGCCGTGGTCGTAGAGCTGCAGCGTCACGCCGACGACATCATAGCCCTGCTCGGCCATGAGGCCCGCGACCACCGACGAATCGACGCCACCCGACATGGCGACGACCACGCGGGTTTCCGACGGCGGCTTGGCGATGTCGAGACTGTTCAGCATCTGGGCGGGGTTCTCGTCTGGCAAGGGCTATATAGGCCGGCGCATCGCTGGCGCAAAGCTCCCTCGGGACCGCAACGCTTGAAGGACACGGCGCACCGGCCGGCATCGGAACGAAACCTGCAGCCGGCATTCGTCCGCTCCGTGAAGCGACGAGGGGTTTCCATGCGACCGCGGCTAATTCTGTTGGTGATCGGCCTGCTCCTGGCGGGCGTGACGACCGGCGCGCGGGCGCAGTCCCTGCCGAACCAGGCGGCGGGGCATGCCTGCGCGGCGAGCATTGCCCCTGAGCCGCGCCGGGAGTGTCTCGCCGCGGCGGATGCCGCCATGACGGGCGCCCTGGCGGCGGTTCGCGCTCGGTCCATGCAAGCCGTGGCCGGGTGGGACGGCAATCTCGAAGCCGGCGACCGTGCCGAATGGACGACATCTCTCGGCAAGGTGCTGGATCTCTGGCTCGCCCTGCGCGAACGCCTTTGCTCGCCACAACTCATCGGCCGCGAGCGGCGCATGGCTGCCGCGGCCGTCGAGATTGCCGCGCTTGACTGCCGGCTGTCCATTGGCGCCGTCATTGTCGCGGACCTCGACCACCGCTTCGGCGGTGAGGGGGGTGTTCCGCGAGCGAGCTTCACCGCAGGAGGGCGCGGGACGAACCGCCGCGAGGTCATCGCCGCGGAAGGCGCGCAGCCGCTCTGCCGCCATCCGGGCCGAGGGGGCGACTACCAGCCGCTGACGGCTTGCTATGAACGCCACGTCGTCCGGCTCGACCGCGAACTTGCAGCACTCCTTACCGCCGTCCTCGGCGCCATCGGCAGGCGGGCGGACCTTGCGCCGGCGGAGCGGGCGGACTGGTCGGCGCAGGCCGTCGCCCTGCAGGATATCTGGCGGAACCTGCGCGACAAGACCTGCGCTCTCGAGGCCTATGAGACGCCCAACCGCTTCGCCAACTCCATCTATTCCGGC
Organism: Phreatobacter aquiterrae; assembly: GCF_053471285.1. NCBI lineage: Bacteria > Pseudomonadati > Pseudomonadota > Alphaproteobacteria > Hyphomicrobiales > Phreatobacteraceae > Phreatobacter > Phreatobacter aquiterrae. Next base: position 45,826 of record NZ_JBJPHW010000013.1, read on the forward strand.
ATCGTTGGTCCCTGTCTTGTTGTCGAGACCGAGGCGCGTATTCGCTGGCTGCGGACGCGCTACCGCCTGCAATGATGTCTTGAGCCGGTCATCCCGCCGCATTACACGCGCGGCATGACAGTCCGCTATGCGCTCTATGCCGCCCCGTCACCGGACAGCCGCCTCTGGCACTTCGGTTCATCCGTCATCGGCTATGATGCCGCGGCCGGCCGCGCGCTGCCGTTTCCGTCCCATCCCCCCTGCGACGCCGCCGACTGGGCCGATCTGACGCACGACCCGCGCCGCTACGGGTTCCACGGCACGCTCAAGGCACCGTTCTCCCTCGCCGCGGGTATGGAGGAGGGTGATCTCCTCGAAGCGGCGATGCTCTTTGCCGAGCGGCGGCAGGCCTTCGCCGTTCCAGCTCTCGAGGTGGTGCTTCTCGGGCGGTTCGTCGCCCTCGTGCCGGGGGTGGCATCGCCAGAACTGACGGCGCTCGCCGCCGGCTGCGTGCGCGATTTCGACGCCTTCCGAGCCTCGCTCACCGAAGCCGATCGCGCGCGCCGCCTGAAGGCTCCGCTCAGCGACCGGCAGGTCGCCCAACTCGACGCCTGGGGCTACCCCTATGTGTTCGAGGATTTCCGGTTCCACATGACCCTGACCGGTTCGCTGCCGGAGGAGCGGCGGGAGGCCGTGCGCGCGGGGCTGGCGGCGGCCTATAAAGAGGTGGCTGCACCGCTGCCCATAGACGGGCTCTGCGTGTTCCGCCAGAAGGATCGTTCCACCCGTTTCGAGGTGCTGGCGCGGTTCGCTTTCGACGCGTGACGTGCGCCGGTCGCGAGGCGTGCCTCCATCGCGTCTTGCCTTGCCGATGCCCCTCGCTTAAGCCGCTGGGGCGGTTGCTCCACCATGGAGCTTCCAGCCGCAGCCTGCGAGACGACCATGCATGACATCCGCTGGATCCGGGACAATGCCGAAGCCTTCGACGCTGGGCTCGCAGCGCGCGGGCGCGATCCGCTGTCCGCGACGCTGATCGCGCTCGACGATGCCCGAAAGGCCGCCGTTGGCGTGCTGCAGTCGGCGCAGGAGCGGCGCAACGCCGCCTCCAAGGAGATCGGCCAGGCCATGGCCGCCAAGGACGGCCCCCGAGCCGATGCACTGAAGGCTGAGGTCGCGGCGCTGAAGGACAGGATGGCTGAGGCCGAGGCGACCGAGAAGAAGGCGAGCGCCGATCTGACGGTAGCGCTCGAGGTCATCCCGAACCTGCCGCTTGCCGAAGTGCCCGTCGGACCGGACGAGAGCGGCAATGTCGAACGTCACCGCTTCGGCGCGCCGCGTGTGATCGCCGGTGCGAAGGAGCATTTTGAACTCGGCGAAGCGCTGGGCGAGATGGACTTCGAGGTGGCGGCCAAGCTCTCCGGCGCCCGTTTCGTGGTGCTCAAGAGGCGTCTCGCCCGCATGGAGCGCGCCTTGTCGCAGTTCATGCTCGACCTGCACACCGACGTCCACGGCTATAGCGAGATTAATCCGCCGGTGCTGGTCAAGGACGCCGCCGTCTATGGCACGGGGCAGTTGCCCAAGGCGGCCGAGGACATGTTCGTCACCCGTGAAGGGCTCTGGCTCACCCCGACGGCCGAGGTGACGCTGACCAATCTCGTCGCGCAGGAGATCGTCGCCGAGGACGTCCTGCCGCTGCGCCTGACCGCCGCCACCCAGTGCTTCCGCTCGGAGGCGGGAGCGGCCGGCCGCGACACCCGCGGCATGCTGCGCCAGCACCAGTTCCTCAAAGTCGAACTCGTCTCCGTCACGGCGCCCGAGCAATCGGCCGACGAGCATGAGCGCATGCTGGCCTGCGCCGAGGAGGTGCTGAAGCGCCTCGACCTGCACTATAGGGTCGTCACCCTCTGCACCGGCGACATGGGCTTCTCTGCGCGCAAGACCTACGACATCGAAGTCTGGCTGCCGGGACAGAAGGCCTTCCGCGAGATTTCGTCCTGCTCGGTCTGCGGGGATTTCCAGGCGCGCCGCATGAACGCGCGCTACCGGCCGAAAGCGACCGACAGCAAGCAGCCGGCGCCGCAGTTCGTCCACACGCTGAACGGCTCGGGTACGGCCGTCGGCCGGGCGCTGATCGCGGTCATGGAAACCTATCAGCAGGAAGGCGGCGCCATCGCGGTGCCGTCCGTCCTCCAGCCCTACATGGGCGGCCTCACCCTCATCGAGAAAGCCTGATGCGCATTCTGGTCACCAATGACGACGGTATTCACGCGCCGGGCCTGCTGGCGGCGGAACGCATCGCCCGGTCGTTGTCCGACGACGTCTGGGTGGTGGCCCCCGAGACCGATCAGTCGGGCGTTTCGCACTCGCTCTCTCTGAACGACCCGCTGCGCCTGCGCGAGGTGTCCGAGCAGCGCTTTGCGGTCAAGGGAACGCCGACAGACTGCGTGATCATGGCCGTGAAGCACATCATGGCCGGCGATCCGCCGGATCTGGTGCTGTCCGGTGTCAACCGCGGCCAGAACGTCGCCGAGGACGTCGGCTATTCGGGGACGATCGCCGGTGCCATGGAAGGCACGATCCTCGGCATTCCCTCCGTCGCCCTGTCTCAGGCCTATGGTCCCGAGAGCCGCCACCAGGTGCCCTATGAGACGGCCGAGGCCCACGCGCCCGGCATCATCCGGACTATCCTCGAGGAGGGAATCCGCTCAGGATCGCTGATCAATCTGAACTTTCCCAATCGCAGCCCGGATCAGGTGCGCGGCGTCCAGGTGACGGCGCAGGGCCGCAGGGACCAGGAGATTCTCACGATCGATCCGCGTCATGACGGGCGTGGCAATCCCTATTACTGGATCGCCTTCGTGCGGAACCGCCACCGGATCGAGAACGGCACCGACCTTTGGGCCCTGTCCGAGGGCTATATCTCGGTGACGCCGCTCGAGATCAACATGACCGACGAACCGTCGATGACCCGGCTCGCCGCCGTTTTCGCCGGCGACCGCGCACCCGGCTCCTGAGGCCCGGTCATGAACGCCGCGCCCGGACCGGAGCATTTCCTGGCGGCCGCGGAATTCGTGCTGATGCTCCGCCAGTCAGGTCTCAGCGACCGGCGCGTCCTGCGGGCGATGGAACAGGTGCCGCGAGTGCCGTTCCTCGAGGAGCGCCATTTCCCCCTGGCCGACGAGGACGTCGCGCTGCCGATCGGCATGGGGCAGACCATCCTGCGTCCGACCCTGCAGGCGGCCATGATCGAGGCCCTGGACGTCGCGCCGGAGCATCGCGTCCTCCATATCGGGACGGGTTCGGGCTATGCCGCCGCCGTTCTCGGGCGGCTCGCGGCCAGCGTCGTCACCGTCGAGCGATGGCGGACGCTCGCCGATGCCGCGCACGCGCGCCTGCGCTCCCTCGGCTATGACATGGTGGAGACGATCTTCGGGGACGGCTATGAGGGACACCTGACCCGCGCGCCTTATGACCGCATCCTGCTGACCTGCGCAGTGTCCGATCCGCCGCCGCATCTGCTCGCCCAACTCGCGCCCGACGGCATCATGGTGACCCCACTGACGGCCGGCGTGGTGGTACGGACGGACAAGGCGGACAGCCCCGCACGACGGACGGCCTTTGCCGTCGCGCAAGTCGATCCGGCCGTTCACGGGGTGGCCCGGCGTCTTTGAGTTCCGCGATATTTTCGCGGGATGACAACCGAACCTTAACCTGAACAGGTCATAAATCGGGTCGTCACTTGTTGCGTACCGCGTGAGAGTAGCCATGCGTCCTCGTGCGTTCTCCGGCTTGTCCCGGGCAGTCCTCGTCTTCGCGGTTTCGAGCCTTGGCGCTGCGTGCAGCTCCGATGTGGCGCGCTTCGACGACAATCCCTTCAGCACCCGGCAGGTTGCCAGCGCCTCGGCGCCGCAGCAGGTTCAGGCCGCGCCCGTCGCGCAGGTGGACTCGCAGCCTCTGCCGGCACGCGACTTCGTCGTACCGTCTCCGCCTCCCGCGGCGACGGCGCAGGGCGGCGGCTCGCCGTTCGGCCAGGGAGGTGACCCCGGCCTGACGACGGGCACCGTCACGCCCCGACAGGGCTTCGGCTCGTCGAGCCCCAACACGCCCGCGGTGCGGCAGATGGCCATGGGCCAGACGACGTCCGGCGGTCCGGCCGGTTCCGGTCGCGGCGGCTGGTCGGCCACCGGCGGCACTACGATCCGCGCAGCCCAGGGCGACACGCCCGAGGCTCTCTCCCGCCGCTACGGCGTACCGGCGAATGCGATCGCGCAGGCCAACGGCATCAGTGGCAACCAGCCCTTTTCGGCGGGTCAGAACGTCGTGATCCCGACCTACTCGCTCGCTGGTGCTTCTGCGCCTCAGCCTGCCCGCAGCGGTGGTTCCGACCTCGTGCGGCAGCCGGTTGCGACTCCTGACCAGCCGCGCCGCGTGCAGACTCAGGCCATAACCTCAACTCCGCAACGCACCGCCGCTGCGACCCCGACGCAGCAGCCAGGTCGCATGAACTGGCAGCCCGGCGCACAGCCATCGGCAGCGTCACCGGCTCCCGCGTCGGTCCCGACGCGCACTGCGACCCGCTCGGGCACTCATACCGTCACCGGTGGCGAGACGCTCGCAGGTGTCGCGCGTCGCTACGGCATTTCCCGTCAGCAACTCGCCACCGCGAACAGGCTCCAGCCGACGCAGTCACTGCGCACGGGACAGATCCTGCAGATCCCGTCGGCGCAGGCTGCCGCAACATCGTCGCGCCAGCTCTCGGTCGAGCCCTCCGCCACTCCCGCTCCTGCGGCTCGCCGCGAGCAGGCCCAGCGCGCCGTGGCGCAGGCTCAGTCGACACCGGCTGGCCGGCAGGCCGATCCGCAGCCGACCGCGGCGATCCCGCCCGCGCAACCGGCTCTGGCTGCGCAGCAGAGCACTCCAGCGCCCGCGCCGGTCCAGGCCGCTGCCGAAGCGTCGGCAACTGCCGAGGCGCCGGCACGCGCCGCATCGGCCGAGCCGCAGTTCCGCTGGCCCGTCCGCGGGCGCGTCGTCTCCAGCTTCCGCGCCGGCAGCAATGACGGCATCAAGCTGTCGGTGCCGCAGGGCACCCCGATCAAGGCGGCGGAAGACGGTGTCGTCGCCTATGCCGGCAACGAGCTCCGGGGCTACGGCAACCTCGTCCTGGTGCGCCATGCCAACGGCTTCGTCACCGCCTATGCCCACAATTCGTCGATTGCGGTCCGGCGCGGCGAGCAGGTGAGGCGGGGGCAGACGATCGCTGCGGCCGGCCAGACCGGCAACGTGTCCTCGCCGCAGCTGCATTTCGAGATCCGCCGTGGTGCAACGCCGGTCGATCCGATGACCTTCCTCGGGGCGAACTGACGCCCCGCAACCACCCGAGTTTCCCGGTATTGCCGGGCCGGATAGTCGATCGGTCCTCTCCTGCGACCTCCAAGGGACCGGTCATTTCAGGGGCGGCACGGCGGTGCCGCCCCACTTCCTTTCCGATCAGCCGTCGAGCCGGACGCCAAGCCGGCCAGCCAGTTCCTGGACGAATTGCCAGGCGACGCGGCCCGAGCGCGATCCGCGCGTCGTCGCCCACTCAAGCGCCTCTGCGCGCACCACATCCCCGTCGGCCGTCAGGCGGAAATGGTCGACGTAGCCGAAGACCATGGCGAGGTATTCGTCCTGGCTGCATTTGTGAAAGCCGAGCCAGAGACCGAACCGGTCCGAGAGCGACACCTTTTCCTCGACGGCCTCGCCGGGATTGATCGAGGTCGAGCGCTCGTTCTCCATCATGTCGCGCGGCAGGAGGTGCCGGCGGTTCGACGTGGCGTAGAAGATCACATTGTCCGGGCGGCCCTCGATGCCGCCTTCGAGCACGGCCTTCAGCGACTTGTAGGACGTGTCGTCATGGTCGAAGGACAGGTCGTCGCAGAAGACGATGAAGCGGTATCCGGTCGCGCGGACCATGGTCATGAGCTGCGGCAGGCTCTCGATATCCTCGCGGTGGATCTCGACGAGCTTCAGGACCGCGGGCTTGCCGGCACGGGTAAGGTCGGCGTTGACGGTGGCGTGGGCGGCCTTGACCAGCGACGACTTGCCCATGCCGCGGGCGCCCCACAGCAGGGCGTTGTTGGCGGGAAGGCCCTCGGCGAAACGTCGGGTGTTCTCGATCAGGGTATCGCGGGCCCGGTCGATGCCGCGCAGCAGGACCATCTTGACGCGATTGACCTTCGGCACGGGATCGAGGCGGGGTTCCTGCGGGTTCCACACGAAGGCATCGGCCGCGGCGAGATCGGGGACGCGGGGCACGGGCGGCGCCAGGCGTTCGAGGGCGGCTGCGATACGTTCGAGCACGACCGGGTCGAGGGCTTGGGACAAAGGCGTCACTCCAGCGGACTTTGCCCGTCCCATGCACCAGCGTGCCGCATGAGGCAATCCGGCCACTGGAACAAAAGCCGCGCGCGGCTTACATGGCTTTTCGCGCCGGCCAAGGCATCGTTGCATTCGACGCCTTGCTGGCTATAGTCCGCGCCGAAATCCGTTCCGTTGCGCTTCCGCCACGGGAAATCTCCAAGAGGAACCTTCATGTTCATCACTCCGGCCTTCGCGCAGACCGGTGCGGGCGGCTCCAACGACATCCTGATGTCGATGCTGCCCTTCGTGCTGATCTTCATCATCATGTATTTCCTGATCCTGCGCCCGCAGCAGAAGAAGGTGAAGACGCATCAGGAGATGATCGGGAGCCTGCGCCGCGGCGATCAGGTTACTCTCTCCGGCGGCGTGATCGGCCGCATCACCAAGGTGATCGACGATTCGACGATCGAGCTGGAGATTGCCGACAACGTGCGGATTCGCGCCGCCAAGCAGTTCGTTTCCGACCTGCGCTCGAAGAGCGAACCGGCCGACGAGAAGTGATGCATCCGGGCCGCTGACGGCCCGCCCCCGAGGACGACCGATCGATGCTGAGCTTCACGCGCTGGAAGGCGACCCTGGTTCTGATGACGGTGCTCGCCACCATGCTGCTGGCCGTGCCGAACGTGCTGCCGCAGTCATGGGTGGACAAGCTGCCGCGGGCGCTGCGCACGCACATGACGCTCGGCCTCGATCTGCAGGGTGGCGTTCACCTGATGCTGCAGGTTGATTCGGACGAGGTGCGGCGCGCGATGCTGGAGAACCTGCGCGACGACGTGCGTCGCGTCATGCGTGACTCCCGCCTGCAGGTCCAGAATCTCGGCTTCCAAGGCAACGCTGTCGTCGTCCGGCTGCGCGACGGGCAGAACGGCGAACTGGCGCTGACCGAGTTGCGCAAGCTCCCGCAGATGATCGGCGGCGCCTTCTCGACCTCCGGGCAGTATGATTTCGAGGTGTCGCGCCAGGGTGACACGTTCGCCGTGGCGGCGACCGATGCCGGCATCCGCGACAAGATCTCGCGCGCCGTGACGCAGTCGATCGAGGTGGTGCGCCGGCGCATCGACCAGCTCGGCACGACCGAGCCGGTGATCCAGCGGCAGGGTATCGACCGCATCCTCCTGCAGGTGCCCGGCGAGAAGGACCCGCAACGGCTGAAGACCATTCTCGGCCAGACCGCCAAGCTTGAGTTCCGCCTCGTCGACCAGTCGATGTCGCCGCAGGAGGCGCTGGGTGGCCGGCCCCCCGCGGACAGCGTCATCCTCTACGAGGAGGTCAAGGAGGGGAACCGCGTCGTCCAGCAGGTTCCCTACGTCATCCAGCGCCGCGTCATCGTGTCGGGCGAGGAACTGATCGACGCGCAGGCCGCCTTCAACGCGCAGCAGGCCGAATGGGTGGTGAACTTCCGCTTCAACGCCTCCGGCGGCCGCAAGTTCGCCCAGGCGACGACCGAGAACGTCAACCGGCCCTTCGCCATCATCCTCGACAACAAGGTGGTCTCGGCGCCGGTGATCCGCGAGCCCATCCTGGGCGGCTCGGGCCAGATTTCCGGCCGGTTCACGGCGGAGAGTTCGGCCAATCTCGCCCTGCTGCTTCGCGCCGGCGCGCTTCCCGCACCGCTCACCGTCGTCGAGGAGCGGACGGTCGGCGCTTCGCTCGGCCAGGATTCGATCACCTCGGGCACGCGGGCGGCGATCATCGGATCGATCTTCGTGCTGGTCTACATCTTCGCCACCTATGGCCTGTTCGGGCTGTTCGCCAACATCGCCGTTCTGGTCAACGTGACGATGATGTTCGGCTTGCTCAGCCTGATCGGTGCGACGCTGACGCTTCCGGGCATCGCGGGCATCGTGCTGACGGTCGGCATGGCGGTGGATTCGAACGTCCTGATCTTCGAGCGTATCCGCGAGGAGGTGCGAAGCGGGCGAAGCGTCATCGCATCCATCGATGGCGGCTTCAGCAAGGCGTTGGGGACCATCATGGACGCCAACGTCACCGGTCTGCTCACCGCAATGGTGCTGTTCTTCCTCGGGACAGGACCGGTCAAGGGCTTCGCCCTGACACTGGGGCTCGGCATTATCACCACCATGTTCACGGCGATCACGTTCACGCGCTTCATTGTCGTGTTCTGGCTGCGCTGGTTCAAACCGGCGCGGATTCCGATGTGATCCGGGCGACTGGGAGACTTTGACCGTGCGCCTGCTCAGACTGATTCCGGACGACACCAATTTCGGGTTCATGCGGTTCCGGCCGTATGCCTTCGCGCTGTCGGCCTTCATTGCCGCCGCGACCGTCGTCGGGTTCCTGATTCTCGGCCTCAACGTCGGCATCGATTTCAAGGGCGGAACGCTGGTGGAACTGCAGACCAAGCAGGGGGCGGCGAATATCGCCGACCTGCGTGCACGGCTGCAAGGCGCCAATGTCGGCGATGTCCAGTTGCAGGAATTCGGCGGGCCCAATCTCGTCCTGGTGCGCTATGGCGAGCAGCCGGGCGGTGAGCCCGGCCAGCAGGCGGCGCTGCGGCGCGTGCGCGCCACGATCGATGCCGACTACGAGGTGCGACGCACAGAGGTCGTCGGGCCGACCGTGTCCGCCGAACTCGTCCAGTATTCCGTGATCGGCGTCCTCATCTCCATCTTCGTCGTGCTCATCTACCTGTGGTTCCGCTTCGAGTGGCAGTTCGCTCTGGGAGCCATGATCGCGACGCTCCACGACGTCACGGCGATGATCGCCTTCTACGTCTGGACACGCGCGGATTTCGACATCACCTCCATCGCCGCGATCCTGACGATCATCGGTTATTCGCTGAACGACACCGTGGTCGTCTTCGACCGCATCCGGGAAATGATGCGCAAGCACAAGCGCCTGCCGGCCGGCGAGTTGCTCGATGTGGCGATCAACTCCACCCTTTCGCGCACGACCATCACTGCGACAACAACGTTCCTGGCGCTGCTCAGCCTCTATTTCTTCGGCGGCGAGGTGATCCAGGGCTTCACCGCCTCGATGCTGGTCGGTGTGATCGTGGGAACCTATTCGTCGATTTTCATCGCCGCTCCGATCCTCATCTATCTCGGATTGCGGACGGGTGGGTTCGGGGCGCCAGCGCCGGCGCAGGCTGGAGAGGCAAGCCAGCCAGAGGCGAAGGCGAAAGCCTGACGTGCCGCGCGGCGAACTCCCGAAGGTCCTGCATGACGGCTTCGTTCCAGGACGGTTTGCCATCGACGCCTATGGCCGTGGCGGCTTCCGCTTCGCGGACATGAGCCACCGGGGATCGATCCTTGCCCTGCCGTCCGGCATCCATGCCTGGTCCGTGACGGAGGCCGACGCGATCGATACCGATGCGCTGCGCCTGGTGCTGGCGGAAAGCCGCGATATCGACGTCCTCCTGATGGGGATGGGTGAAGTGCCCCATCCGCTGGCCGACGGTGTCAGATGGGTGCTGCGCGAGGCCGACATCGGGATCGACGTGATGACCACCGGCGCTGCGGCGCGCACCTACAACATCATGCTAGGCGAGAAGCGCCGGGTGGCCGCGGCCCTGGTCGCGATCGGGTGACGCCATGGCCGTTCCGCCGCGCCCCGGTCGGCTTGCTTCCGCCTATGCCCATTGCGATGAGGCGGTCCGTGCCGGCGACAAGGACCGATGGCTCGCGGGGCTGTTTGCACCCGCCGAGGGCCGCCCCGACCTGATGGCGCTCTACGCCTTCAATCTCGAGATCGCCTCGGTCCGCGAGCGCATCTCCGAGCCGTTGCCCGGCGAGGTCAGGTTGCAGTGGTGGCGCGACGTCCTCACCGGCGAGGGGCGCGGCGACATCTTGGCCCATCCCGTGGCCGCCGCCATGGTGGACATGGTGTCCCGCCACGGGCTGTCGGTGCAGCCCCTGCTCGCCCTCATCGATGCGAGGGTGTTCGATCTCTACGATGATCCGATGCCGAGCCTTCCCGACCTCGAAGGCTATTGCGGCGAGACGAGTTCGGCGCTGATGCAGATCGCGGCCCTGATCCTCGCCGAGGGGCGGGACCCGAAAACAGCCGATCTCGCCGGTCATGCCGGCGTCGCCTATGCGATCACCGGACTTCTGAGCGCCTTCGCGCTGCATGCGGCGCGCGGGCAGGTGTTCGTTCCGCTGGAGGTTCTGGCGGCCGAGGGCGCGACCCGCGAGGATGTCGTCGCCAGGCGCGACAGTCCGCAGATCCGGGCGGCGCTGTCCGTTCTCCGCAACGTCACGAGGCGGCATCTGGCGGCGGCGGATCGCCTGACGGCCGAGGCCGATCCGGTCGTGCTGGCGGCCATCGCACCCGTCGCGACGGTCTTCGCGAGGCTGGCGCGCCTCGACGCGGCGCTCGATCCGTTCGCGCCGCCACGGGATGTCTCCCAGTGGCGGCTGCAGTGGGCGATGTGGCGCTGGACCCGTCGGTTCGGCCGGGCGGCGCGCGGCTGACGCTCAGGCCGCGTCAGCCACCTTACGGGCGATGTACTCGATCTCGCCGCGCTGGAAGCCGAGGTCGGCCAGCGACCGGTCGTCGAGCTGGGTCAGCTCCTCGCGGGTGCGGATGTAGATCAGATGTGCCTTGAAGCGGGCAATGAGGGCGTTGAGCAGGTAGATCATGGCGGTCGGTCCCGATACGGATGCGGGCGTTCGTCCCTGAGTTTCTTGCCTCTCAGATAGTCATTATGCTGCAATTGCGAGATGGAAAATTGTGCACCGCAGCTATGCGATAGGCACATGTAGACGTTAACGATTTTCGATCAGGCGAAGTGTGCGACGAGCGCGAGGCATGCCGCGCCTGCGGCGAGGGCTGCGACGGAGGCGCCGGCGAAGACGAGGCCAAAGCGGGTCGATCCCAGCACCAGGCCATAGGCGGCCTTGGCCAGCGTGTTGGCGCCGACCGCCACCAGCATGGCAATCGTGGCGGCCTCGGCCGAGAGGCCGCCGTTCACAAGACCGGCGGCGGTAATGACTGGGGCATCGACATCGCCCAGCCCCGCCAGCGCCGAGACAACGATGACGCCGGCCTCGCCGAACCAGGTGGAGCCGGCCCGCGCCGCAAAGGCGATAGCGGCCAGCAGGATGGCGAGCTGGAAGACGCGAATCAGATCGAAGGGATTGGCTGAGACATGGGGCTCGTGCTGACCGGAATCGCGGCGGGAGAAGACGAGGGCGGCAACGCCGAGGACGATGGCGCCGCCGGCGAGCGCCGCCCCGACGCGGGGCAGCAGGGCCGGCGCCAGTGCGAAGACCAGAAGAGCGGTGCGGGCGTAGGAGACGAGTCCGGCGGCGAGAGCGCCAGCGACGAGGGTGTCGGTGTCGCCGCCGGCGGTGGCGCGACGTGCGTTGCTGATCGTCGTCGCGGTCGATGACAACAGGCCGCCGATCGCGCCGGCCACCAGTTCGCCCTGCCTTTCGCCGAGCAGTTTGACGGCGGCGTATCCGACGAAGGAGATGGTCGCGAGGAGGATGGCGAGCGTCCAGATCCGCGCTGGCGATATCCCGCCGAAAGGACCGACGGGACTGTCGGGCACGAAGGGCAGGATGACGAAGGTCATTGCCAGGAGCACGATCGCGGAGCGCAGCTCGGCAAAGGTCAGCGCCTCGACGAAGCGGTGGAGCGCCTCGCGTGCCGCGAGGATCGCCACCAGCACGACCCCGGCCGCTCCTGCAATCCGCATGTCGCCGAGAACCGCGAGAGCCCCCAGCGCGAAGGTCACCATGGCGGCGATCGAGGAAGTGACGCTGTAGGTGTTCTCCGCCTGCTGCTCGCGGTACTGGAAGAAGCCGAAGACGGCGGCGAAGGCGACGAAGAATCCGGCCAGGAGCAGTCCGGGCCAGCCGTTCGCACCTCCGGTCCGCAGCGCCAGTTCGAGCGCGCCGGCGATGCCTCCGAACATGCCGACGAGCGTGTAGGTGCGCAGCCCGGCGGTTCGCTGGCCGTCATCCTCGCCGCGCTCGCGCCAGTGACGCTCCGCGCCGACGAGAGCCCCCACAGCCATGGCGACGCCGAGGCGCTGGGCGAGTTCGAGTTCGGTCATGATGGGGTAGCCGTCAGGGGCATCGGTCGAGGTCCGTCGGCCATCAAGGGTGAATGTGGCTTCGCCTATTCGGCCGCCTCACCCTTCACCTTCAGGGGGCGCCGCGCCAGCACGTCGGCCAGGAACCGGCCGGTATGGCTGCGCTTTTCCCTGGCGATGACCTCCGGTGGACCCTCGGCCACAACCTCGCCGCCGCCGTCGCCGCCCTCGGGGCCCATATCGATCACCCAGTCGGCGGTCTTGATGACCTCGAGATTGTGCTCGATCACCACGACGGAATTGCCTTGGTTGACCAGTTCGTGCAGGACCTCCAGCAGCTTGGCGACGTCGTGGAAGTGCAGGCCGGTGGTCGGCTCGTCGAGAATGTAGAGGGTGCGGCCGGTGGCGCGGCGCGACAGTTCCTTCGACAGCTTGACGCGCTGGGCCTCGCCGCCCGACAGCGTCGTCGCCTGCTGACCGACGTGAATGTAGCCGAGGCCGACCTCGGAGAGGGTCCTCAGGATGTCGCGCACGCGCGGCACCGCTTTGAAGAAGTCGACGCCTTCGTCGACTGTCATGTCGAGCACGTCGGCGATCGACTTGCCCTTGAACACCACTTCCAGCGTCTCGCGGTTGTAGCGTTTGCCCTTGCAGACGTCGCAGGTGACATAGACGTCGGGCAGGAAGTGCATCTCGATCTTGATGACGCCATCGCCCTGGCAGGCCTCGCAGCGGCCGCCCTTGACGTTGAAGGAGAAGCGTCCCGGCTCGTAGCCGCGGGCCTTCGCCTCCGGCAGGCCGGCGAACCATTCGCGGATCGGGGTGAAGGCGCCGGTGTAGGTCGCCGGGTTGGATCGCGGCGTGCGCCCGATGGGCGACTGGTCGATGTCGATGACCTTGTCGAGATGTTCGATGCCCTCGATCCGGTCATGCGGGGCAGGGGCTTCGCTCGCACCGTTCAGCTTGCGGGCCACGGCCAGATAGAGCGTGTCGATGAGCAGCGTCGACTTGCCGCCGCCGGAGACGCCGGTGATGCAGGTGAAGAGGCCGAGCGGAATGTCCACCGTGACGTTCTTCAGGTTGTTGCCGCGGGCGCCGACGATCTTCATCGACCGGCCCTTTTGCGGCTTGCGGCGCTTGGGTAGCGGCACTCCCATCTCGCCGGTGAGGTACTTGCCGGTGAGGGACGCCGGATTGGCCATGATCTCGGCGGGCGTGCCTTCGGCGACGATCCTGCCGCCGTGGATGCCGGCGCCCGGACCGACGTCGACCACGTGATCGGCCTGCAGGATGGCGTCCTCGTCGTGCTCGACGACGATGACCGTATTGCCGAGGTCGCGTAGCCGCTTCAGCGTGCCGAGCAGGCGCTCATTGTCGCGCTGGTGAAGGCCGATGGACGGTTCATCCAGCACATAGAGCACGCCGGTCAGGCCGGAGCCGATCTGGCTGGCGAGACGGATGCGCTGGCTTTCTCCGCCCGACAGCGTGCCGGAATTGCGGCCGAGGGTGAGATAGTCGAGGCCGACATCGACGAGGAAGTGCAGGCGTTCGCGGATTTCCTTGAGGACGCGCTGCGCGATCTCGATCTGCTTGGCGTTCAGCTTTTCCGGCAGGTCGGCGAACCATTGCCGCGCGCCGCGCACCGACATCTGCGAGATCGCGCCGATGTGGCAGCCGCCGACGCGGACGGCGAGCGCCTCCGGCTTGAGGCGATAGCCCGAGCAGGTCTTGCAGGGCACGTCGGACACATAGCGGGAGATTTCCTCGCGCGCCCAATCGCTCTCGGTCTCCTTCAGCCGGCGCTCGAGGTTGCGGACGACGCCCTCGAAGGTCTTGGTGGTCTCGTAGGACCTGAGGCCGTCGTCATAGCGGAACGTGACGGTCTCGTCGCCGGTGCCGAACAGGATGGCGTGTTTCGCCTTCTCGGGGAGCTTCGACCAGGGCGCGGTGAGCGAGAAGCTGTAGTGCTTCGACAGGGCGTCGAGGGTCTGGGTGTAGAAGGGTGAGGTCGAACGTGCCCAGGGGCCGATCGCACCCTTGCGCAGCGACAGCTCCTTGTCGGGGATGACGAGGTCGGGGTCGACCGTCTGTTCGACGCCGAGGCCGTCGCAGGCCGGGCAGGCGCCGAAAGGGTTGTTGAAAGAGAAGAGCCGCGGCTCGATCTCGGAAATGGTGAAGCCGGAGACGGGGCAGGCGAATTTCTCCGAGAGGAGCACGCGCATGGGTTCGCCGCTCTCGGTCTTTTGGTCGGCGAACTCGATGACGGCGATGCCATCGGCGAGTTTCAGAGCGGTCTCGAAGCTGTCGGCGAGACGCGTCGCCATGTCGGCGCGAACGACGATGCGGTCCACCACCACGTCGATGTCGTGCTTGAGCTTCTTGTCGAGGGCAGGGGCGTCGGCGATCTCGTAGAAGGCGCCGTCGATCTTGACGCGCTGGAAGCCCTTCTTCTGCCAGTCCGCCAATTCCTTGCGATATTCGCCCTTGCGGCCGCGGACCGCCGGCGCAAGCAGATAGAGGCGTGAGCCCTCCGGCAGGGCCAGGGTCTTGTCGACCATCTGGCTCACCGTCTGGCTCTCGATCGGCAGGCCGGTGGCCGGCGAATAGGGCACGCCGACGCGCGCCCACAAGAGCCTCATGTAGTCATAGATCTCTGTCACCGTGCCGACGGTGGAGCGCGGATTCTTCGAGGTGGTCTTCTGCTCGATGGAAATGGCGGGCGACAGGCCGTCGATCTGGTCGACGTCCGGTTTCTGCATCATCTCGAGGAACTGGCGGGCATAGGCCGAGAGGCTCTCGACATAGCGGCGCTGGCCCTCGGCATAGATGGTGTCGAAGGCGAGCGACGACTTGCCGGAGCCCGACAGGCCGGTGAAAACCACCAGTGAATCGCGCGGAATCGTCAGGTCGACGTTCTTGAGATTGTGCTCGCGCGCGCCGCGCACGGAAATGAACCGTGAATCCGGGCGGCGCACGTCGTCGCTGAACTTGTCGAACAGGTCGCTCATCTCAACAGGCTTTCGGGCGGCCGGACCGGCGCGCGGGACGGGATCAGGCTTAAGCGTCATCACGGCAGGGACATGGCAGCAGGACGCGCCGGCACAGACATTCCCCCCAAGGTAGAAACGACGCCCGGGGAAAACCAGACCTCCGCTTTGCCGGATGGCAGCCGTGCGCGGATTTCCGGCGACAGGGGCATGGCGAATCTACGTGGAAGGCTAGCGGGTCTTGCCATAGTGGACAAGAACAAATAAGGAACAAGGCGGATCGGCGGAGCCCTGTCGGGGTCATCGCAAACTGGGGATAGTTCGCGGAAATGGCGGCGCCTGCGGTGACGCCTGACCATGAACGTGGGATGCGTCGGTCTGATGTGAGCGCAAAGCGCCCCGGGTCTTGAGGCTGCGGGGAAGGGAGAACGACGATGGCAGGCAGCGTCAACAAGGTGATCCTGATCGGCAATCTGGGCCGCGACCCCGAAATCCGACGGCTGAACAATGGCGAGCAGGTGTGTAACCTGCGTCTTGCCACCACGGAAACATGGCGCGACAAGGCCTCCGGGGAGCGCAAGGAGCGCACCGAGTGGCACCAGGTCGTGATCTTCAACGACAATCTGACGAAGGTGGCCGAGCAGTACCTTAAGAAGGGCTCCAAGGTTTACATCGAAGGCCAGTTGCAGACCCGCAAGTGGACCGACCAGTCCGGCGTCGAGAAGTATTCGACCGAGGTCGTGCTGCAGCGCTTCCGCGGCGAGATGGTCCTGCTCGACAGCCGCGGCGGGGGCGGTGGTGGCGGGGGCGGCGGCGGGTCCGACTATGCGGATGATGGCTTCGGCGCCTCGGGTGGTTTTGGCGGCGGTGGCGGGGCCATCGAGGGGCGCTCCGGCGCGGGGCGATCGGAAGCGCCGCGGCGGTCCGCTGCGCCTGCGGGCGGCCGTCCGATGGACGATGACGAGATCCCGTTCTGAGCAGGCTGGCCGATGGACCAGCAAAGGACCGGCGGCATTGCGATCAGGCGCGCCGTCGGTGACGATCTCGGCTTCATCGTGGAGACCGAGCGCATTCCCGAGCACGCGGGGCTGATCGGCCGCTGGAGCGCTGAACGCCACACCGCGTCCATGACGTCCGATGACTTCGCCTATCTGATCGCACTGGAGGAGGGTCGGCCTGCCGGATTCGCCATCCTGCGCGACTTGGCCGATCCGCACGGCAATGTCGGACTGCAGCGCATCGCCATGGTCGAACCGGGCAGGGGGCGGGGTCGGGCCTTCCTCTCTGCGGTCCTCGACTGGACCTTCGCGCAGACGCCGTGCCACCGGCTGTGCCTCGAGGTGTTCACCGACAATGCGCGCGCCAGGCGGGTCTATCGCAGCCTCGGCTTCGTCGAGGAGGGCGTGCTGCGGCAGGTTGTGCGCCGCCCCGACGGGCGGCGCGCCGACCAGTTTCTGATGTCGATCCACAGACCGGAATGGTCAAACCGGACGAGGCCGACGTTTCTCGATCCCGCGGTTCGTTGAACGGTCGTCGATCCGTTCTCTTGTCAGTCTTACGGCCCGCGCGGCCCGTCCGCCGAACGTCTCTGACGAGTTGTGCTTGACTGGCGAGATTGTAAATGTAAATTGCTTTCATATTTCATTATGAGGCACCGATGACGCTTGCTCCCCTTCTGGCCGCCCCCCTGGTCGTTCAGCTTCATGCGTGTGCCGCCCTTGCTCTCATCCCGCTGACGGCGGTCCAGTTCTGGCGGCCGAAGAGGGGGCCAAGCCACCGCTCGCTGGGCTGGGCCTGGGTGGTGCTCATGGCCGTCACGGCTGTCTCGTCCTTCTGGATCCACGGCCTTCGGCTGATCGGCCCCTTCAGCCCGATCCATGCGCTGTCCATCTTCACGCTGGTCAGTCTTTATTTCGGCATCCGGGCGCGCCGGCTGGGGCGCATCACGGCCCATCGCGGCCATATGGTTGGGATCGCTGCCGGTTGGGCGGGGGCAGGGCTCTTTACCCTCCTTCCCGGACGCATCATGTTCCAGATGGTCTTCGGCAACTGACGGCGTCAGGTTCTGAGAGCCGCGCGTACGCCGTCCATGACGAACTGAACGGCCAGCGCGGCGAGGATGATGCCGAGCAGCCGCGAGACCACGGCATTGCCGAGCGTTCCGAGCAGCGTGTTCACCGCCTCCGCCATGTGGAGGCAGAGCCAGGAGACGAGCACGACCACGGCCAGCACGGCGATCAGCGTCGCCATCATGGCGGTGTTTCCGGCCGCCTGTCCGGCCAGCAGCAGCGTCGCGGTGATGGCTCCGGGGCCGGCCAGAAGCGGGATGGCCATCGGGAAGGCCGCCACGTTGACGATGTGCTCCTTGTCGATGGCCTCGCGCGCCGTCTCGCTCTTGCGGTTCGCCCGCAGCCCGAACACCATCTCGAAGGCGATCCAGAAGACGAGCAGCCCGCCGGCGATGCGGAAGGCCGGCAGCGAGATGCCGAGCTTGCGCAGCAGCCAGTCGCCGAAGAAGGCGCAGGCCGACAGGATGAGGAAGGCGATGAGACAGGCGCGCCAGGCGACCTGCCGCCGCTGCGCCGCCGAGAAGCCCTGCGTGACCGCCAGGAAGATCGGCACCAGGGCGATCGGCTCGACGATAACGAACATCGTGACGAGGGCGCCGGTCAGGAACTCGACGGTCATGGGGCCCTCATTTCGCCTCTCGAACCGGGGGATTGTTGCCGTTTGCGGCCTGCGTCGTCCACAGGCCTGATACGACTGTCGCCAAGTTGCGGAAATCAAAGGACATTTCTCTGTCGCGAAATCGTCGCGAGAGTTGGAGATGTCAGGCGGAATCGGCTAGAAGGGCCGCAGTCCTGCGGGTGCCTTTCGCCCGCCCCACCGGAAGAGTTCTCTTGGCAGACGACGACGACAAGACGCCGGCGGGCTCCCAGCCCTCCGACCCGACCGAAATCCGGCCGATCTCGATCACCGACGAGATGCGGCGGTCCTATCTCGACTACGCGATGAGCGTCATCGTCAGCCGCGCGCTTCCCGATGCGCGCGACGGCCTGAAGCCGGTACATCGCCGCATCCTCTATTCGATGCACGAGAACGGCTACGAGTGGAACAAGCCTTACCGCAAGTCGGCCCGCGTCGTCGGCGACGTCATCGGTAAATATCATCCGCACGGCGACCAGTCGGTCTATGACGCGCTGGTCCGCATGGCGCAGGACTTTTCCATGCGCGTCGAACTGATCGATGGGCAGGGCAATTTCGGCTCGGTGGACGGCGATCCCCCGGCGGCCATGCGCTACACCGAGGTGCGCCTCGAGAAAATCGCCGACCAGCTCGTGTCCGATCTCGACAAGGCCACCGTCGACTTCCAGGACAATTACGACAACTCCGAGCGCGAACCGAAGGTCCTTCCCGCCAAGTTCCCCAACCTCCTGGTGAATGGCGGCGGCGGCATCGCCGTGGGTATGGCTACCAACATCCCGCCGCACAACCTCGGCGAGGTCATCGACGCCTGCATCGCGACGATCGCCAAGCCCGAGATCGAGATCGAGGAGTTGATGGACTACGTGCCGGGGCCGGATTTTCCGACCTCCGGCCTCATCCTCGGCCGGACCGGCATCCGTCAGGCCTATCTGACCGGCCGCGGCTCGGTCGTGATGCGCGCGCGCGCCACCATCGAGACGGTGCGCAAGGAGCGCGAGGCGATCATCGTCACCGAAATTCCCTATCAGGTGAACAAGGCGCAGATGCTGGAGCGCCTGGCCGAACTGGTGCGGGAAAAGCGCGTCGAGGGCATTGCCGAATTCCGCGACGAGAGCGACCGCGAGGGCATGCGCATCGTCATCGAGCTGAAGCGCGACGCCGTGTCGGACGTCGTGCTCAACCAGCTGTTTCGCTTCACCGCCCTTCAGCAGAGCTTCGGCTGCAATTTCGTGGCGTTGAACGGCGGCCGTCCGGAGGTGATGAACCTCAAGGACCTCATCGTCACCTTCATCGCCTTCCGCGAGGAGGTGGTCTCCCGACGCACCAAGTTCCTGCTCGGCAAGGCGCGCGATCGCGCCCACGTGCTGTGCGGACTCGCCATCGCCGTCGCCAACATCGACGAGATGATCCGCATCATCCGGACCTCGCCCGATCCGGCCGCCGCCCGTGAGGCCCTGATGGGCCGCGACTGGGACGCGCGCGACATCGCGCCGTTGATCCGCCTGGTCGACGATCCGCGCCATCCGCTCAATGAGGACGAGACCTATCGTCTCTCCGAGGTTCAGGCCCGCGCCATTCTCGAGCTGCCGCTGAGGCGCCTGACCGCCCTAGGCCGCGACGAGATCGGCGACGAGTTGAAGACCCTGTCGGAGGAGATTCTCGACTATCTCGACATCCTGCGCTCGCGCGCCCGCATCCTTTCGATCATCACCGACGAGTTGAAGGCGGTGCGCGACGAGTTCGCGACGCCGCGCAAGACGGAGATCGTCGATGGCATCGGCGAGTTCGAGGACGAGGACCTCATCGCCCGCGAGGACATGGTCGTCACCGTGTCGCACGCCGGCTACGTCAAGCGCGTGCCGCTCTCGACCTACCGGGCGCAGCGCCGCGGCGGCAAGGGCCGCTCCGGCATGCAGACCAGGGACGAGGATTTCGTCACCCGCCTCTTCGTCGCCAACACGCACACGCCGATCCTGTTCTTCTCCTCGAAGGGGCAGGTCTACAAGATGAAGGTCTGGCGCCTGCCGCTGGCGGCCCCGCAGGCGCGCGGCAAGGCCTTCGTCAACATCCTCCCGCTCGAGCAGGACGAGCGCATCACCACCATCCTGCCGCTGCCGGAAGACGAGACGACCTGGGGCGATCTCGACGCCATGTTCGCCACGACCCGCGGCACGGTGAGGCGCAACAAGCTTTCCGATTTCGTCCAGGTGAACCGCGGCGGCAAGATCGCCATGAAGCTGGACGAGGGCGAAGGGATCGTCGGCGTCGCCGTCTGCACCGAGGGCGACGACGTGCTGCTCACCACCGCGCTCGGGCAGTGCATCCGCTTCCCCGTTCCCGACGTGCGTGTCTTCAAGGGCCGCGACTCCATGGGCGTTCGGGGCATCACGCTGGCCGAGGATGACCGCATCATCTCCATGGCCATCCTGCGCCACTTCGAGGCGGTGTCGGAAGAGCGTTCCGCCTACCTGAAGATGCGCCGCGCCATTGCCGGCGAGGCGAGCACGGGAGAGGAGGTCGGCGACGACGAGGAGGCGGCAGGCAACGGCGAACTGCCCGCCGAACGCTACGCGGAGATGTCGGCGGCCGAGCAGGTCGTGCTGACCATCTCGGAGAACGGCTACGGCAAGCGCACCTCGTCCTTCGAGTACCGCATCACCGGCCGCGGCGGCAAAGGCATCGTCGCCATGGCGGTGAACGAGCGCAACGGGCGCCTGGTGGCCTCGTTCCCCGTCGAGGATCGTGACCAGATCATGCTGGTTACAGACGGCGGCCAGCTCATCCGCTGCCCCGTGGCAGGCATCCGCGTCGCCGGGCGCGGCACGCAGGGCGTCATCGTCTTCGACACCTACGAGACCGAGAAGGTCGTCTCCGTCGAGCATATCTCCGACGAGGGAGAGGATGACGAGGCGGTCGAGGGCGAAGATCTGCCGGAGGACGGCGGCGAGAGCTGATCGCGCGCTTTCGGGAGGTCAGACCTTTTCGAGCGGATGATGGGGTTCGGGGGGCAGGGTGACCGCGATTCGGTCACCCACGGTCACGCGGCCACCGGCGATGACGATGCCCATGATTCCGGCCTTGCGGACGAGCTTTCCATCCGAATCGCGGTCGAGGACCGCCTGCATCAGCCCGTCCTGGAACCGGTCCATCTGGATACAGGGGTTGCGCAGCCCCGTGATCTCGATGACCGCACCATTGATGGCGAGGTGAGTTCCCGTCGGCAGGGCGAGCAGGTTCAGTCCACGGGTCGTGATGTTTTCGCCGAGATCGGCCGGCGCGACATTGAAGCCCTTGGCTGACAGCTCGACGAACAGCTCCTCGTGAATCAGATGGACCTGCCGCAGGTTCGGCTGCGTCGGATCGAAGCGGGCCCGTGACCGGTGTTTCACCGTGACGCCGCAATGGGCGTCGCCCGCCACGCCCTCGCCGGCGATGAGCCTGATGGTGTCCGTTCGCTCCTTGGAGAAGCGGTGGCGGCGATCGAGACTGACGGAAACGACGCTGGCCATGGGTCCTCCGCTTCGCCGGGATGGCGCCCTTCTGCCGGCTTCGCCGCGTTCTGTCACGGTGCAATGACGGCGGCGGCCCCTGCGTCTCCGGCGATGGACCTTCGCCGCCGGCTCCCCTAAACGGGGCGGATGTCCCGAACAGTGCTTTTCGATCTCGACGGAACCCTCACCGATCCCGCGCCCGGAATTATCGGGTCGTTCCGCAAGGCTCTGGTCGATCTCGGTCACGAGCCGCCACCCTTCGAGGAGCTCGGCTGGATCATAGGGCCGGCCCTGCGGCTGTCCTTTCCGAAGGTCATGGGGGAGGGCAGCGACGCTGAGGCCGCGGTGGAGCGCTACCGGGTCCACTACCGCGCCGGCGGCATGTACGACCTGACGCTCTACGACGGCATGATGGAGGCGGTCACGGCTATTGGGGCCGCCTCGGACCGCATGTTCGTCTGCACAGCCAAGCCAGAGCCCTATGCGGTGCCGATCGTCGAGCGCTTCGGCTATGCGCCGCATTTCGAGCGGGTCTACGGAGCGGCGCTGGACGGCAGCCTCGACGACAAGGCCGACATCATCGCCAAGATCATCGCCGAGCAGGGGATCCATCCCGCCCGCACCGTGATGATCGGCGACCGGTTGCACGACATCCACGCCGCGCAGCGCCACGGCATCGCCTCCATCGGCGTCGCCTGGGGCTATGGTGGAGTCGAGGAACTGACGCAGGCCGGGGCGACGGCGATCTGCGAGCGGCCAATGGATTTGCCGGCCGTGGTCGCGGGGATGGCGATCTGACCTCGCCGCGCCTTGCACTCGCCGCCCTGATCGTGTAGTGCCCGGCCCATTCCACACGCGGACCCGCGGCTGAGGACGATTGTCCATTGCCGCTCCGGTGGTGACGGATCCCATTCGGGGTCGGCCATAGTCCGCGGAGGCACAACCGGAGAAGACCATGGCGCTGCCCGATTTCAGCATGCGTCAGCTTTTGGAAGCTGGCTGCCACTTTGGCCATCAGGCCCACCGCTGGAACCCGAAGATGAATCAGTACATCTTCGGCGTCCGCAACAACATCCACATCATCGACCTCGCCCAGACCGTGCCGATGCTGCATCGCGCGCTCGTCGCCGTGTCCGACACGGTGGCCAAGGGCGGCCGCGTGCTGTTCGTCGGCACCAAGCGCCAGGCCCAGGAAGGCATCGCCGCTGGCGCCAAGCAGTGCGCCCAGTACTACGTCAATTCCCGCTGGCTCGGCGGCACGATGACCAACTGGAAGACCGTTTCGGGTTCGATCTCGCGCCTGCGCAAGCTTGACGAGGCTCTGGCCTCGGGCGGCGCCGGTTACACCAAGAAGGAATCGCTGACGCTTGGCCGCGAGAAGGACAAGCTCGAACGCGCCCTCGGCGGCATCAAGGACATGGGCGGCGTTCCCGACCTGATGTTCGTGATCGACACCAACAAGGAGGCGATCGCCATCCTCGAGGCCCGTCGCCTCGGCATTCCGGTGGTCGCCATCGTCGACACCAACTGCGATCCGGACGGCATCACCTATCCGATCCCGGGCAATGACGACGCCGGCCGCGCCATCACGCTGTACTGCGACCTGATCGCCCGCGCCGCCATCGACGGCATCGGCCGCGCCCAGGGTTCGTCGGGCATGGATCTCGGTGCCTCCGAGAAGCCGATGGTCGAGGATATCCAGGAGGCCGCTGCGCCCACCGGTGTCGAGCGTCTCGCCGGCCCCCGCGGCCCGGCCGATGAACTCATCAAGCTCACCGGCGTGTCGCCGGAGATCGAGAAGCAGCTCAACGACCTCGGCATCTTCCACTACTGGCAGGTCGCCGGCTTTACCCCGGACGACGCCGCCGCGATCGGCGACAGTGTCGGTCTGCCGGGCCGCGTCCAGGGCTGGATCGACCAGGCCAAGACGCTGGTCGACGCCGAAGCGGCCTGATCGAGGCCCAAGCCGGCGTCATCCGCCCGACATCGAACTGGTGTCGAGCGGAGATCGGTTCTGAGTTCCGGCCGGCTCGCTCCCGCGGGCCGGCCGTTTCCCATCCCATCCCTACCAATTCGAGGACAGACCCATGGCGAACATCACCGCCCAGATGGTCAAGGAACTGCGCGAAATGACCGGCGCAGGCATGATGGACTGCAAGTCCGCGCTCAATGAGACCGACGGTGACATCGAAGCCGCGGTCGACCTGTTGCGCAAGAAGGGCCTGTCGAAGGCCGCCAAGAAGGCCGGCCGTGTCGCCGCCGAGGGCCTCGTCGGCATCTGGGCCGATGGCGCCAGGGCCGCCGTGGTCGAGGTGAACTCCGAGACCGACTTCGTCGCCCGCAACGAACAGTTCCAGGGCCTCGTGAAGATGATCGCCCATGTCGCGCTGAAAGCCGGCGGCGACGTCGACGCCATTCTCGCCGCTCCCGCCACCTCCGGCGGCAGCATCGCCGACGCGATCGCGTCCTCGGTCGCGACCATTGGCGAGAACATGTCGCTGCGCCGCGCGGCGGTTCTGTCGGTGTCGGACGGCGTCGTCGGCAGCTACGTCCACAATGCTGTGGAGCCCGGTCTCGGCAAGATCGGCGTGCTGGTGGCGCTCGAATCGACCGGCAGCAAGGACGAACTGGCGGCTCTCGGGCGCATGGTGGCGATGCATGTCGCTGCCGCCAACCCGCTCGCCCTCGACTTCGCCGGTCTCGATCCGGCCGTGGTCGCCCGCGAGCAGGCGATCCTCGCGGAGAAGAACGCCGGCAAGCCGGAGAACGTGCTCGCGAAGATCGTCGAGTCCGGCCTGAAGACCTATGCCAAGGAGGTCTGCCTCCTGGACCAGCTCTACATCCACGACGGCGGCAAGACGGTTGCCCAGTCGCTGAAGGAGGCCGAGGGCAAGGTCGGCGCCCCGATCAAGCTGACGGGCTTTGCGCGCTATGCGCTCGGCGAGGGCATCGAGAAGGCCGAGAGCGACTTCGCGGCGGAAGTCGCGGCGCAGGCCGGCATCAAGGCCTGACCGGACGGCCACCGCGAAATCAGAAAGGGGCGGGCAACCGCCCCTTCTATTTTGTCAGGCCCCACCCAGCGCGTCCTCGACGTCGCGCAGCCTGTCCTTGCCGAAATACATGTCGCGCCCGATGAAGAAGGTCGGAACGCCGAAGGCGCCGCGGCCGACCGAGGCCTCGGTATTGGCGATGAGCTGAGCCTTGACGTCGGCGGCCGACGCACTTTCCAGGATCGCCGCGCCGTCAAGGCCGGAGGCCTCCATGGCGGTCCGGAAGACAGCGGGATCGTCCATCTTCTTCGGCTCCTCCCACATGTGGTGGAAGGCCGCCTCGACATAGGGAGCGAGCGTTCCGGCCTTGTCGGCGGCGACGGCGCCGCGCATCAGCAGCAGCGTGTTGACCGGGAAGAAAGGGTTCATGCGGAAGCGCGTCAGCCCGTGCCTCTCGATGAAGCGCCGCATCTCCAGGCGCTCGTAGTCCAGCTTGTTGCGGATTCCGGCGAAAGCCTCGAAGGGGGAGCGATTGTTGGTCACCTTGAAGATACCGCCGAGCAGCACGGGCACGTAGCGGACTGTTGCGCCGGTGCGCGCCGCGATCCCGGGCAGGACCCTATGGGCGAAATAGGCGTTGGGGCTGGCAACATCGAAATGGAAGTCGAGCGCTTTCGGGCCGTCTGCCGCCATCGAATCCTCCCACACCGCCGGATCGGCCATCACCATCGCTCCCCATAGGGCCTGATGTCGAGTTCGTGGGTCCACGCGTCGCGCGGCTGGGCGTGCAACTGCCAGTAGGTCTCGGCGATCGACGCCGGGTCCATCAGTTCGTCGGGGGCAAAGGTCTCCTGGCCGGTGCGCTGGCGCCGCAGATCGCGGACGAAGGCGGTATCGACCCCGGCATCGATGACGAGATGGGCGACGTGGATGTTCTGCGGGCCGAGCTCGCGCGCCATGCTCTGCGCAACAGCGCGCAGGCCGGCCTTGGCGCTGGCAAAGGCGGCATAGCCGATGCCACCGCGCAGGCTTGCGGTCGCGCCGGTGAAGAAGATGGAGCCGCGGCCGCGCGGCGCCATGATCCGCGCTGCCTCCCGGCCGGCGAGAAAGCCTGAATAGCAGGCCATTTCCCAAACCTTTCGAAACACTCTTTCGGTCGTCTCGAGGATGGGGAAATGGACGTTCGCGCCGACATTGAAGATGCAGACCTCGAGCGGCGCCTGGGCATCGGCCTCCGCGAGAAATGCGGTGACCTCGTCCTCCTTGCGGGCATCGAGGGCGCGGCCGAAGCAGGTTCCGCCGGCCGCCGCGATCTCATCCACGAGCGGTTTGAGCCGGTCGGCTGTGCGACGGCCAGCAAAGACCGCATAGCCTCCCGCGGCGAAGCGTCTGGCGATAGCGGCGCCGATATGGTTCCCGGCGCCAATGATGGCGAGGCTGGCCTGCGGCTTGGACATGGTCGGCTCTCCCATCCGGCTCGTCGACGATGCCAGGGCAGCCTATATGGTGTATCAGCACGATGCCAAGGGGTCGGAGGGACCGGCGATGCGCCCGCCACGCTTGGCCAGCGTGCAGGGTGGTTGCGTCGAGCCAGCATTGCGCTAAACCCCAGCGGAATGTGTCGTCACGACCAAGACGAATCGGGGGATGGGATGGCCGGGTCACGCTACGGGCGCGCACTGGTGAAAGTGTCCGGCGAAGCCCTGTCGGGTGACCAGGAGTTCGGTTTTGATCCGAAGACCGTGCGGGCGATTGCCGAGGATCTGATCACAGCCGCAAGGGCCGGGACCGGCATCGCCGTCGTCGTCGGCGGCGGCAACATCTTCCGTGGCAAGCAGATCGCCGGGATCGGGCTCAGCCGGGTCGATGCGGATGCCATCGGGCGGCTCGCCACGGTGATGAACGCCATCGCGCTGGCCGGGCAGATCAATGCCCTCGGCTATCCGGCTGTTGCGATGTCGGCCGAACCGGTGCCGGAAGCCCTCGACGTCTATACGGTGCGCCACGCGCTGGCGCACCTCGTGGCCGGCCGCATCGTGGTGCTTGGCGGCGGCATCGGTGTGCCGCTCCTCACCACCGATACGACCGCGACTATGCGGGCCGTCGAACTCGGCTGCGACGTCGTGCTCAAGGGCACCAATGTCGACGGGATCTATTCGGCGGACCCGAAGACGGACCCGAACGCCGAGCGCTTCGACCGCCTGACGGCCGACGAAGCTATCGCGCGCGACCTCAAGGTGATGGATACGGCCGCCTTCGCGCTTGCCCGCGAGAACCGACTTCCGATAATCGTGTTCTCCCTCGACGCTCCCGGCGCCGTCGCGTCGGTGCTGGCGGGCGAGGGCCGTTGCACCGTGGTCACGGTCTGACCGCGCATACGACTTCCCGCGGATATCTCCGCGCAATCTCCAAGAGGCGTACCCCATGGCCGCGTCCCCGACCTTCGACCTCGCCGACATCACGCGGCGGATGCAGAGTTCGATCGCCTCGTTCAAGCACGAACTGGGCACGCTCCGCACCGGCCGCGCCTCGCCGAACCTGCTCGACCCGATCCAGGTCGAGGCCTACGGCCAGAGCATGCACATCAACCAGGTGGCCACCGTGAGCGTGCCCGAGCCGCGCCTTCTTTCGGTGCAGGTCTGGGACCGGGCCATGGTCGGGCCGGTCGAGAAGGCGATCCGCGAGTCGAGCCTCGGCCTCAATCCGCAGACCGAGGGCCAGGTGATCCGCCTGCGCATTCCCGAACTGACGCAGGATCGCCGCAAAGACATGGTGAAGGTCGCCCACAAATATGCGGAAGGTGCCCGTGTCGCCGTGCGTCACATCCGGCGCGACGGGATGGATGTCCTGAAGGCCAAGGAAAAGGACCATTCGATGAGCGAGGACGAACATGTCCGCGCCGCCGATCAGGTCCAGAAGGAAACCGACAAGCACATCGCCGAGATCGACCAGCTGCTGACGCAGAAGGAAAAAGAGATCATGACAGTGTGATCCCGGATCGGACGTGACGATGGCGGACAGACAGGGCCTGGCAATAGATCAGGGCGCACCCAAGGGTGTGCCCGCGGCCCTTCCGCGCCACGTCGCCATCATCATGGACGGCAACGGCCGCTGGGCCACCCAGCGCGGCCTGCCGCGTGTCGAGGGACACCGGCGCGGCGTCGACGCGCTGCGGCGCACCCTTCGCGCCGCCCGCGAAATCGGCATCGAGATCGTCACCATCTATTCCTTCTCGTCGGAGAACTGGTCTCGCCCGGCGACCGAGGTTTCGGCCCTGATGGGTCTCCTGAAGCGTTTCATCCGCAATGATCTCGCCGAACTGCACGAAGCCGGCGTACGGGTGAAGATCGCCGGCGACCGGACCAGCCTGGAGCCGGACATTCGCGCGCTGCTGACGGAAGCCGAGGCGCTGACCGCCGGCAACACGCGCCAGACGCTGATCGTGGCCTTCAACTACGGGGCGCGCCAGGAGATCGCGGCAGCGGCGCGCACCCTGGCCGAGGAGGTCGCGCGGGGCGAGCGCCTGCCTTCGTCGATCACCCCCGAGGCCATCGAGGCGAAGCTGAATACCGCCGGCATTCCCGATCCGGACCTCGTCATCCGCACGTCGGGGGAGATGCGCCTGTCCAACTTCCTGATGTGGCAGGCCGCCTATGCGGAACTGGTGTTCCAGCCCATCCTCTGGCCGGACTACGGCCGGGAGGCGCTGCTGGAGGCGCTGGCCGAATATGCGCGTCGCGACCGGCGGTTCGGCGGCCTCGGTGCGGCAGGCGCTTGATCATGGATCCCGACCAGCGACCGGCCGGCGCCTTCTCCGACCCCGACCTGAAGAAGCGGATCGTCTCTGCGCTGGTGCTGATCCCGGTGGCCATCTTCACTGCATGGCTCGGCGACTGGCCCTTCGCGCTGCTCTGGCTGTGCGGGGCAGCCCTCGTCCTGTGGGAATGGAACCGGCTCGTCCTGCCCACCGCACCGCCCATCCTGTTCGCCGGCGAGGTCGTGGCGCTCGCCGTGGCGCTCGGGCTCGAACGCTATTTCCTCAATCCGGGCTTCGCCATGATCGCTCTGGGTGCCGGGGCCGGCCTTGCCCTCGCCCTGAGCCCGCAGGGGCGGTCTCGCTGGGCGATCGCAGGCCTCCTCTATGCGGCGGCCGTCGTGCTGGGACCGACCATCCTGCGTGACGACAACAGCCTCGGCTTCGTCGCCATCCTCTGGCTCTTCGCCGTGGTCTGGGGAACCGACGTCGCCGCCTATTTTGCCGGACGTTCCCTCGGCGGACCCAAGCTCTGGCCCCGGCTGTCACCAAAGAAGACATGGTCCGGCTTCATCGGCGGCACCATCGTCGGCACGCTCATCGCGCTCGCGGTGGTGCGGATCTCCGGCGTTCCGGTGAGCCTCGGCCTGGCGCTGGCGACCTGGGCCATTTCGGCGCTCAGCCAGGGCGGCGATCTGTTCGAGTCCTCCGTCAAACGGCGCTTCGCGGCCAAGGATGCCGGTTCGATCATTCCCGGCCATGGCGGCGTGATGGACCGCCTGGACGGCTTCCTCGTCGCGGCCGTTGCAGCCGCAGCTCTCGGCCTGATGCGGGGGGGCGTCGCCAGTCCCGCCTCCGGCCTTCTGTTGTGGTGAGTCCATGCGGTCGCTGACGATCCTCGGCGCCACCGGCTCGGTGGGCACCAGCACCCTCGACCTCGTCGCGCGCCACCGCGGCCGTTTTCGCATCGAGGCGGTGACGGCGAAGAGCGATGCGGTAGGTCTCGCGCGGATCGCGCTGGAGCACGGAGCGCGGTTTGCCGCCGTCGCCGATCCGGCAGCCTATGGCGCGTTGAAGGCTGCGCTGTCGGGGAGCGGCATCGAGGCCGCGGCCGGTGACGAGGCCGTGGTCGCCGCCGCCGCACGGCCCGCCGACATCGTTCTGGCGGCCATCTCGGGAGCTGCGGGGGTCGCGCCGGTCCTGGCCGCGATCGAGGCGGGCACGACGATAGCGCTCGCCAACAAGGAAAGCCTGGTGGCGGCCGGTGACCTCGTCATGGGCGCGGCCGCCCGCAAGGGCGTCACGATCCTGCCGGTCGATTCCGAGCACAACGCCGTCTTCCAGGCGCTCGCCGGGTCGCGCATGGACGATGTCGAGATGGTGTGGATTACCGCCTCGGGCGGCCCGTTCCGCACCTGGACGGCCGAGGCTATCGCGCGCGCCCGGCCCGAGGACGCGCTGAAACACCCGAACTACGCCATGGGCGCCAAGGTGACCGTGGACTCGGCGAGCCTGATGAACAAGGGTCTCGAACTCATCGAGGCCCACCACCTCTTCGGCCTGTCGCCCGACCGCCTCAAGGCGCTGATCCACCCGCAGCAGGTGGTGCACGGCATGGTGGGCTATCGCGACGGGTCAGTCGTCGCCCAGCTGGGCGCCGCCGACATGCGGGTGCCGATCGCCCATTGCCTCGGCTATCCCGAGCGGATCGACGGGCCGGCGCGCCGGCTCAATCTGGCCGAGATCGCCAGCCTCACTTTCGAGGAGCCGGATCTTGCCCGGTTCCCGGCCTTGCGGCTCGCCATCGAGGCGATGGAGGCCGGGGGGAGGGCGCCCACCGTGCTCAACGCGGCCAACGAGGTGGCGGTCGAGGCGTTCCTGTCCCGCCAGATCGGCTTCTCCGACATCCCGCGCATCACCGGGTCTGTCCTCGCCGCTGAGGGGGCTGGCCCCGCTCCGGCCACATTGGGCGATTTATGGTTGATTGACCATGCTGCGAGAGACCGGGCGAAGGCCACTATGCTTAACGCTACGGCTGCGGCATCTTGAACGCGGGAGGGTATGAGTCCGGGATTTCCAGGGTTCATATTCATGGGACATTGCAATGAACGTCGTTTCCGCTCTGGGCGGATGGGGCCAGACCTTGATCTGGATCATCATCCCGTTCCTCTTCGTCCTGACCGTCGTGGTGTTCTTCCACGAACTCGGGCACTTCTGGGTCGCCCGCCGCAACGGCGTGCGGGTGGAAGTGTTCTCGATCGGCTTCGGCCGTGAACTCGCAGGCTTCAACGACCGTCACGGCACGCGCTGGAAGCTCTGCGCCATACCCCTCGGCGGCTACGTGAAGTTCTACGGCGATGCCGATGCCGCCTCGACGCCCGACTTCGAGACGGCCTCGGCAATGACCGAGCAGCAGCGGTCCGAGAGCTTCTTCCACAAGTCCCTCGGACAGCGCGCGGCGATCGTCGCGGCCGGTCCGATCGCCAATTTCATTCTCGCCATAGTCATCTTCGCCGGCGTCTTCACGCTCTTCGGCAAGCCGATCACCTCGCCGCGGGTGGAGACCATCGTCGCCGGCAGCGCCGCGGAGAAGGCAGGCTTCCAGCCGGGCGATCTCGTCCTGTCGATTGGTGGCAGGCCGATCGAGAGCTTCTCCGACATGCAGCGCATTGTCGGCTCCAGCGCCGGCGACACGCTCGCCATCAGCGTGCAGCGCGACGGTCGGCAGATGGACCTGACCGCCGTTCCCACGGTCTTCGAGTTCAAGGACCGCTTCGGCGGCACGCACCGGATCGGCCGTCTCGGAATCTCGCGGTCCAACCAGCCCGGCGACACGCAGATCCGCCGCTACGATCCCTTCACCGCCACCTGGATGGGCGTCAAGGAAACCTGGTTCGTGGTTGAGCGGACCTTCGCCTATCTCGGCGGCGTGATCATGGGCACCCAGAGCGCCGACCAGCTCGGCGGCCCGATCAGAATCGCTCAGGTCTCGGGAGAGGCGGCGCAGATCGGATTCGTCGCACTGTTGAGCCTTGCCGCGCTCATTTCCGTCTCCATCGGACTGCTCAACCTGTTCCCCATTCCGATGCTGGATGGCGGCCATCTCGTCTTCTACGCCATTGAGGCCGTGCGTGGTCGCCCGATGAGCGAAAAGTCCCAGGAAATGGCGTTCCGCTTCGGTTTGGCATTGGTTCTGATGCTGATGATCTTCGCCACCTGGAACGATATTCGCGGGCTCGTCGGCTGATGGCAGGCGTGGCGATCCGGCAACGCACATCGAAAAACCGGCCGAGGCCGGGCGGTGCGGTTTGCACCGCCGGGCAAACCGGTTACAAGCGTCTCGCCCGGGAGGAATCCATGGGTGGTTCGCGTTCGCGTGAAACCGACATACCAAACAGACAGGCGCGTGCTTCATGACTTCTTTCGCTCGGACGGTCCGAACGGTCGTGATCGCAGGGACGATGACCGCAGTTGGCGTGGTGATGGCCACGACCGCGGGTATCGGTCTCTCGACCCAGGTCAACGCGCAGTCGGCGTCGTCGATCGTCGTGCAGGGCAACCGCAGGATCGAGGCCGACACGGTCCGCTCCTACTTCTCGACCGCGCCAGGTGAGCCGCTGACGGCCGCCCGCGTCGACGAGGCGATCAAGGCGATGTACGCCACCGGCCTGTTCCGCGACGTGCGCGTCAGCCGCCAGGGCGGCCGGCTCGTCGTCCAGGTTGCCGAAAACGAGGTCATCAACCGCGTGGCCTTCGAGGGCAACCGCCGCCTGAAGACCGAACAGCTCCAGGGCGAGATCGAGTCACGGGCCCGCGGCACCTTCTCCCGGGCCACCGTCCAGTCCGATACCCAGCGTCTCTATGACGTCTATCGCCGCACCGGCCGCTACGAGGTCGAGATCGTTCCGAAGACCATCGAGCAGCCGAACGGCCGCATCGACCTCATCTTCGAGATTAACGAGGGCAAGAAGGCCGGCGTCCGCTCAATCAATTTCATCGGCAACAACGCCTTCGGCCGGCAGCGTCTGCTCGACGTGATGTCGACGGCCGAGTCGGGCATCCTCTCGTGGATCAAGTCGAACGACGTCTATGACGCCGATCGCCTTAATGCCGACCAGGAGGCCATCCGCCGCCTCTACCTGCGCGCCGGCTATGTCGACATGCGCATCCTGTCGGCGCGCGCCGACTTCGATCAGGCCGCCAACACCTTCGTGATCAACATCGAGATCGAGGAAGGTCCGCAGTATCGGATCGGCACTGTCGATATTCAGTCGAACATCCGCGACATCGATGCGGCGACCCTGCGTGGGGCGCTGAAGACCCGGTCGGGCTCGGTCTATAACGTCGAACTGGTCGACAAGTCGCTCGAGGACGTGACCCTCGAGGTCGCCCGCCGCGGCTACGCCTTCGCTGCCGTCCGGCCCCGCGGCGAGCGCGATCCTTCGACGCTGACCGTCAACCTCGTCTATGTCGTCGAGGAAGGCCCGCGGGTCTATGTCGAGCGCATCAACGTGCGCGGCAACACCCGCACCCAGGATCGCGTCATCCGCCGCGAGTTCGACATGGCGGAAGGCGATGCCTACAACCGCGTTCTGGTCGACCGCGCCGAGCGCCGCCTGAAAAACCTCGGCTTCTTCAAGGAAGTGAAGATCACCACCGAGCCGGGCTCGGCGGCTGACCGCGTCATCGTCAATGTCGAGGTTCAGGACCAGCCGACGGGCGCCTTCTCGATCGCCGGCGGCTATTCGACAGCTGACGGCTTCATCGCCGAAGCCTCGGTGGAGGAGCGCAACTTCCTCGGCCGCGGTCAGTTCGTCCGTCTCGGCGGCATGTTCGGCCAGCGCTCGCGCGGCGTGAACTTCTCATTCACCGAGCCCTTCCTGATGGACTACCGTCTGTCGGGTGGCTTCGACCTGTTCTACCGCCATACCAGCCGGGCGACCTATCAGCCCTTCGAGTCGACCTCCTATGGCGGCACGCTGCGCCTCGGCGTTCCGATCACCGAGCATTTCGCCCTGCAACTGCGCTACAGCGCGGTGTCGCAGCGCATCTCGATCCGCGACGATCAGACGAACTGCTATTCCAGTTACAATGGTCACCTCAAGCAATACACGGATCCCGTTACCGGCAACGTCTCGTATCTTGAGCCTGGCGACCCACGTACTTCCGGTTTGACGCCTGGCAATGATGCCTATCTTCAGCCGGATGGAACCGTTGGGACTACTGTTAGCCCGAATCCCTATACCTGCTTGCACGACGGCGAGGCCTCGGCCGCGCTGCGCGCCATTAGCGGCAGGACGCGCTTCATCTCGATGTTCGGCTATTCGCTGGTCTATTCGAACCTCGATCGCGCCATCAATCCGAGCCAGGGCCTCTATGCGGAGCTCCGGCAGGACATCGCCGGTGCCGGCGGCAATGCCCGCTTCATCCGCACCACGGGCGACGCGCGCTACTACCACGACCTGACCAACGACTGGATCGCCATGCTGCGCGTCCAGGGCGGCCACATCATGGGCCTCGGCGGCAAGCTCGACTCGGTCGACCAGTTCTTCATGGGTCCGGAACTCGTGCGCGGCTTCCAGACGGCCGGCATTGGCCCGCGGGACTTCGCCATCGCCAATGCGGCAAATGGGATGGGACTGACCCGCGCTGCCGATGCGGTCGGTGGCACCATGTACTGGGGCGCCTCGGCCGAGGTGACCTTCCCCATCACCTTCCTGCCGAAGGACTTCGGCATGCGAGGCGCGCTCTATGCGGATGCCGGCTCGGTCTGGGGCTACAACTCGATCACGTCGTACAATACGGGCGGCGGTATCCTGCCGGTGACGCTGGACGGTTCGGACGCCCACAAGATCCGTTCCTCGGTGGGCGTCGGCCTCCTGTGGAACTCGCCCTTCGGCCCGATCCGCTTCGACTATTCCTTCGTCCTGTCCAAGGCGAAGGGTGACCAGACGCAGGCCTTCCGCTTCTCGGGCGGCACGCGCTTCTGACCGACGGCGTCCCGAGACTGTTCGGGACGCTCAGGTCCCTGGCGGGATGATCATGGCGGAACCTCAGTTCCTTATTCCGGCCGAGGCGATGACCGTCGCCTCGGTCGCCGCGTTTCTGAAGGCCGACTGGGCAGGGAACGACGGCGAGCGGCCGATCCGGCGGGTCGCAGCGCTCTCCAACGCGGCGGGCGATTGCCTGACCTTTCTCGACAATCCGAAATATGCAACCCAGCTTTCAGGAACGAAGGCGGCGGCCTGTCTTGTCTCGGCACGCCAGCGTGATCTGGTGCCCCACGGCGTCGCCGCCATTGTCGTTGCACATCCGCACGCGGCCTTCGTCTCGGTCTCGCGCAAGCTCTATCCGCAGGCCCTCAGGCCGCAGTCGCTGTTCGGAGCGACCGGTGTATCGCCCGGCGCAATGATCCATCCGAGCGCACGACTGGAGGCGGGTGTCGTTGTCGATCCCGGCGTGGTGATCGGTCCGGGGGCCGAGATCGGTTCCGGAACCATCATCTCCGCCGGTGCTGTGGTCGGGCCGGGTGTCCGGATCGGCCGTGACTGCGCCATCGGTCCGCATGTCTCGCTCGTCCACGCGCTGCTCGGCAACCGCGTCATCGTCCATGCCGGCGTGCGCGTCGGCCAGGATGGCTTCGGCTTCGAGCTCGGCCGGATGAAGCATGCGAAGGTGCCGCAGATCGGACGCGTCATCATCCAGGATGACGTGGAGATCGGCGCCAATTCGACGGTCGATCGCGGCCATGTACTCGATACGGTGATCGGCGAGGGCACGAAGATCGACAATCTGGTGCAGATTGCCCACAACGTCGAGATCGGACGCCATTGCGTCATCGTCAGCCAGGTCGGCATCTCCGGATCGGCGAAGCTTGGCGATTTCGTCATGTTGGGCGGCCAGGTGGGCGTCAACAACCACGTGACGGTGGGCAGCGGCGCGCAGATTGCGGCGACCTCGATCGTCAAGGATGATGTGCCGGAAGGGGCGCGCTGGGGCGGCCGGCCGGCGAAGCCCGTGCGGGACTGGTTTCGCGAGATTGCCGCGGTGGAGCGTCTCGCCCGGTCCGGCCAGGCTAAACAGGGGCAGGGGGAGGCTTCCTGACGATGGACGACACGACGAGCACCAGCATCGACACCGTCGGCATTCAGAAGATCCTCGCCACGCTGCCGCACCGCTATCCGTTCCTGCTCATCGACCGGATCGAGCGGATGCGCGGCGACGAGTTCGGTGTCGGGATCAAGAACGTCACCGCGAACGAGCCTCAGTTCATGGGGCACTTTCCGGGCAATCCGATCATGCCGGGCGTTCTGATGATCGAGGGTATGGCGCAGACGGGCGGCGTCATGGCGCTGACCTCCGCCGGTGGCACGGGCAAGCTGGTGTTCTTCATGACCATCGACAAGGCGAAGTTCAGGAAGCCCGTCACGCCCGGCGACAGGGTCGAGTATCACATGACGAAGATCGCCCGGAAGCGCAGCATCTGGTTCTACCGCGGCGAAGCCTTCGTCGACGGCAAGCTGGTGGCCGAGGCCGAACTCTCCGCCATGCTGGCGGACGCCTGAGATGACGGATCGCCCGACCGACATTCACCCGCTGGCCTATGTATCACCGGCGGCGCGGCTCGGGGCGGGGGTGCGCATCGGCCCGTTCTGCACCGTCGGGCCCGACGTCGAACTCGGCGACGGCGTGACGCTGCATTCCCATGTCAATCTCGACGGCCGGAGCGCCATCGGCGCACGCACCGAGATCTACCCCTTCGCCTCGATCGGCACGCCGCCGCAGGACCTCTCCTACAAGGGCGAGCCGACGACGGTGAGCATCGGGGAGGACTGCGTCATCCGCGAGAGCGTCACCGTCAACCGCGGCACGCCGAAAACCGGCGCGACGGTGATCGGCGACCGCTGCTTCCTGATGGCCTATGCCCATGTGGCCCATGACTGCCGGGTCGGCAACAATGTCATCTTCGCCAATGCGGCGACGATCGGCGGCCATGTGAAGGTCGGCGACTACGTCTTTCTCGGCGGCTTGTGCGCGGTGCACCAGTTCACCCGGATCGGCGATTTCGCGATGATCGGCGGTGTCACCGGGGTCAAGGACGACGTCATTCCCTATGGCATGGCCTTCGGCGCCAACGGCACGTCCGGGGAGTTGATCGGGCTCAACGTCGTCGGCATGAAACGGCGGGGCCTCCTCCGCGAGGACGTCCGTGTTGTGCGCGCCTGCTACGAGACACTGTTCTACGGCGTCGGCACCTTCGCGGAACGGCTTGCCGACGCGACGGCCGCCTATCGCGACCATCCGGCGGCCGGCCGGCTCATCGCCTTCATCGAGGCCGGAGACAAGCGGCCAGTGATGATGGCAGCGCCCAAGAAGACCCGTGCGGCGGGTGCGGGCTCTCTTCCGTCCGATGACTGAGACGACCCCGCTCGGGATCATCGCGGGGGCGGGGAGCTTCCCGCTGGCCCTCGCGCGGGCAGCAACCGCCCAGGGCCGCCCGGTCTTCGGTCTGCTGCTCAAGGGCATTGCCGGCCGCGAGCTTGAGGCCTACCCCCATGCCTGGGTCGGGATCGGCCGCTTCGGCGCCATGGTCGGCCATGCCCGCAAGGCCGGATGCCGCGATCTCGTGCTGATCGGCTCTCTCGTTAGACCCTATCTTTGGACGACAATCCCCGACCTCGGCGCGCTCAGGGCCCTTCCCGAACTGGTCCGGCTCTACCGGGGCGGAGACGACCATCTCCTGCGCGGGATCGCCGCAATCTTCGAGCGCCAGGGGTTCCGCCTGCTGGCCGCCCAGGACGTCGCCCCGGAGCTGCTGATGCCGTCGGGTCCGCTTGGCGCCAGGACCCCGGGCGACGACGACTGGGCCGACATCGCGGTCGGCTGTCGCGCGATCGCGGCGCTCGGCCCGTATGACGTCGGCCAGGGCATGGTGATCGGCCAACGGCGGATCGTCGCCGTGGAGGGGGCCGAGGGCACTGACGGCATGCTGGAGCGCTGTGCGGCCATGCTGGAGGGCGGGCGCCTAAGGTGGCCGCGCGGCAACGGCATTCTGGTCAAGGCGCCGAAGCCCGGGCAGGACCGGCGCGTCGATCTGCCTGCCATCGGACCGGCGACAGTGGAGAAGGCCGCCGCAGCCGGCCTGCGCGGCATTGCGGTGGTGGCGGGATCGACGCTCGTTGTCGACATGCAGGAGGTCATCCGGACCGCGGACCGGCTCGGGCTCTTCGTGGTCGGCGTCGCAGGGCAGGCGGCGGCATGACGGCGCCCGCGCTCGATGTCTTCATGATCGCGGGTGAGAACTCGGGCGATCAACTCGGCGCACACCTCATGGATGCGCTGGTCAGCATGTATCCCGGCGAGATCAGGTTCCGCGGCGTGGGCGGACTGCGCATGGAGGCGCGCGACCTGGCGTCCCTGTTCCCGATGACCGAGTTATCGCTGATCGGTATCACGTCGATCATCGTTCATATTCCGGCCGTGCTGCGCCGGATGCGCGAGACGGTGCAGGCCATCGTGGCCGAGCCACCCGACGTGCTCGTGCTGATCGACAGTCAGGGGTTCAACCGGCGGGTGGCAAGGCGCGTGCGTGCGCTGCGACCGGACATTCCGATCGTCTTCTACGTCTCGCCGACCGTTTGGGCCTGGCGCTCCGGCCGTGCCGCGAAGATGCGACCCTATGTCGATCATCTCCTCGCGCTGCTGCCTTTCGAGCCCGAGGTGCATCGGCGGCTCGGTGGCCCGGCCTGCACCTATGTCGGCCATCCGATTTCCGAGCGACTCGCCGACCTTCGCCCGAACGATGCAGAGGCGCGGCGGCGCGATGAGACGCCGCCCGTCGTGCTGGTCCTGCCCGGCAGCCGGCGGCAGGAAATCGTCAGGCTATCGTCTCTCTTCGCAGAGGTGCTCGCTCGTGTCACGGCGCAGACGGGGCCCATCGACTGGGTTTTGCCGGCGGTGCCGCAGTATCGCGAACTCATCGCGGAGACGATTGCCGGCTGGCCTGTCCGCCCGCGGATCGTCGATGGCGAAGCCGCCAAGTTCGCCGCGTTCCGCTCCGCTCGCGCTGCGCTCGCCTGTTCGGGGACCGTGACGCTGGAACTGGCTGTCGCCAGCGTGCCGCAGGTGGTTGCCTACCGGACCGGATGGCTGGAAGCGCAGATTGCGCGCCGGCTCATCAGTGCCGACACCGCGGTCCTCGCAAACCTGGTGATCGGTGAAAAGGTGGTCCCCGAGTTCCTGCAGGAATACGCCACGATCGATGCGGTGACCGCCGCCCTCGCCGCCATCATCGTCGACGGGCCGGAGCGCGAGCGGCAGACAGCTGCCTTTTCCCGGCTCGACGCCATCATGGACTTTGCCGGCGAGGCTCCCAGCGACAAGGCCGCGCGCATCGTTCTTGACTGCGCCGCCGGTCCGGCGCGCGCTGGCTGACGCCGCGCAGCCCGTCTGAAAGCAAACGGGGCGCCGAAGCGCCCCGCACAATCCACTTTCCCGGTAACTGACGTTACTTGCGGCGCGAGATCGGCGTGTAGTCCCGGCGCGGGGCACCGGTGTAGAGCTGACGCGGACGGCCGATCTTCTGCTGCGGGTCCTCGATCATCTCCTTCCACTGCGCGATCCAGCCGACCGTGCGCGCCAGGGCAAATAGCACCGTGAACATGTCGGTCGGGAAGCCCATCGCCTTCAGCGTGATGCCCGAGTAGAAATCGATGTTCGGGTAGAGCTTCTTCTCGACGAAATACTCGTCGGAGAGCGCGATGCGCTCCAGCTCCACCGCGACGTCGAGCAGCGGGTCGTCCTTGATGCCGAGTTCGCCGAGCACCTCGTGGCAGGTCTTCTGCATGATCTTGGCGCGCGGATCGTAGTTCTTGTACACCCGGTGACCAAATCCCATGAGGCGGAACGGATCGTTCTTGTCCTTGGCCTTGGCGATGAACTTCGGGATGTTCTCGACGTGTCCGATCTCGCCGAGCATCTTCAGCGCCGCCTCGTTGGCGCCGCCATGGGCCGGACCCCAGAGGCAGGCGATGCCGGCAGCGATGCAGGCGAAGGGGTTGGCGCCCGACGAGCCGGCGAGGCGAACCGTGGACGTCGAGGCGTTCTGCTCGTGATCAGCGTGGAGGATGAAGATGCGGTCCATGGCGCGGGCGAGGACCGGATTCGGCTTGTAGTCCTCGGCGGGGACCGCGAAGCACATGCGCAGGAAGTTCGACGAGTAGTCGAGGTCGTTCTGCGGATAAACGAAGGGCTGGCCGATGGAGTATTTGAAGGCCATCGCCGACAGGGTGGGCACCTTGGCGATCAGGCGGATCGACGAGACCATGCGCTGGTGCGGGTCGGCGATGTCGATGGAGTCATGGTAGAAGGCGGACAGGGCGCCAACGGCTGCGACCATCACCGCCATGGGATGCGCGTCGCGGCGGAAGCCGGTGAAGAAACGCGACATCTGATCGTGGACCATGGTGTGGCGGGTGACACGGTAGTCGAAATCGGCCTTCTGCGCGGCGGTCGGCAACTCGCCGTACAGGAGCAGGTAGCAGGTCTCGAGGAAGTCGCCGTGCTCGGCCAGCTGCTCGATCGGGAAGCCGCGGTAGAGGAGGACGCCTTCGTCACCATCGATATAGGTGATCTGGCTTTCGCAGCTTGCGGTCGAAGTGAAGCCCGGATCATAGGTGAACATGCCGGTCTGGGCGTAGAGCTTGGCGATATCGACTGTCGACGGGCCAACAGTTCCATCCGACACCGGCAACTGGACCGACTTGTCGCCATACGTCAATGTCGCGGTCTTTGCACTTGCAGACATCGGCAACCCCTTGAAATTCCAGAACGATTAAACGTGCCCGCTGCAGGTGGCAGTCACCTGTCGCGCCCCATGGTTCGGATAGACGCTTTTTCGCAACGCGGCAAGCCGAAGCAGGCGGCAGGTCTGCCTTCTGCGACGTTCGTATGAGGCGGAATGAGAGGCCGGACCCGCCCGTCAGGCGTGGGCCTGATCCGCGATCCGGGCGAGGCTCTCCTCCCGGCCGAGAACCTCCAGAACATCGAAAATGCCGGGCGAGGTCGTGCGGCCGGTGAGCGCGGCGCGCAGAGGCTGGGCAATGGCTCCGAGCTTCACGGCCCGTACCTCCGCCTCGGCGCGCACAGCCGCCTCGGCGCTGGCGACCGACCATTCGGGCAGCGCCGACAGCCGCCCGTGCAGGGAGGCCAGATGCGCGCGCGCCTCCGCCGTGAGAATCGCGGCTGCCTTGTCGTCCGGCCGCAGAGGGCGCTTCGCCAGGATGAAGCCGGCGCCGTCGATGATCTCGAGCACCGTCTTCGCACGTTCCTTGATCCCCGGCATGGCCTTCAGGAGCTGCGCCCTGACCTCCGGCGTGAGCATTTCGGCGATGGCGGCGCCGTTGTCGATATGGGGCAGCACGTCGTCGATGGCCTTCAGGAGCCGCGCATCGTCCGCGTGGCGGATGTAGTGGCCATTGACCGCCTCCAGCTTGGCGAAGTCGAAGCGGGCAGGCGAGCGGCCGACATTGGAGAGATCGAAGGCCTCGATCATCTCCTCGGTGGAGAAGAGTTCCCTGTCGCCCTGGCTCCAGCCGAGGCGGACCAGATAGTTGCGCAGAGCCTCCGGCAGGTAACCGAGGGCGCGATACTGCTCGACTCCCAGAGCGCCATGACGCTTGGAGAGCTTGGCGCCATCGGGGCCGTGGATGAGCGGGATGTGGGCCATGGCCGGCACCGTCCAGCCGAGCGCCTGGTAGATCTGGGTCTGCCGTGCCGCATTGGTGAGGTGGTCGACGCCACGGATGATATGGGTGATGCCCATGTCGTGGTCGTCGACGACGACCGCATGCATGTAGGTTGGCGTGCCGTCCGAGCGCAGAAGCACCAGATCGTCGAGGTCCTTGTTGGGGATGACGACGCGGCCCTGGACGAGGTCGTCCACCACCGTCTCGCCGTCCTGCTGTGCCTTGAGGCGGATGACCGGCTTGACGTCCGCCGGAGCCTCTGACGGATCGCGATCGCGCCAGCGGCCGTCATAGCGCGGCGGGCGGCCCTCCTTCATGGCGAGCGCCCGCATCTCATCCAGTTCCTCGGGCGTCGCATAGCAATGATAGGCGCGCCCCTGCGCCAGGAGCTGGCGGGCCACCTCGGCGTGCCGGTCGGCGCGGGCGAACTGATAGATCGTCTGGTCGTCCCATGCGAGACCGAGCCAGGAAAGACCGTCGAGAATGGCGTCGATCGCCTCGGTGGTGGAGCGCTGGCGGTCGGTGTCCTCGATGCGCAGCAGCATCTTGCCGCCGGTCTTGCGCACATAGAGCCAGTTGAACAGCGCCGTACGGGCGCCGCCGATATGCAGGAACCCCGTCGGGGAGGGCGCGAAGCGGGTGACGACGGTCATGATTCTTCCGAAGACGACAGGGGAAGCCGGGCCGCGATAGTCTCGGCCCCGGAAAGCGCGTGCCTGTAGCATGTTGCGCGCGACTTGGGGAGCGGCCCCGTGAGGGCAGCGGGATGAAGGCGCGGGTCAAGGCCATCGCAGCGGCGACGGCCGCGCGGGCGCGGCCGGTCGCGACCGGATCGCTCCAACTCGCCTTCGGTGTCTGGTGGGAGCGCTTTGTCTCCTGGACCGCGCTCGAGCTCGATCGCGGTCGCGCCTTCCTGTTCCTGCCAGTGGCGTTCGGTGTCGGCGTCCTGCTCTACTTTGCCGCCCCGGACGAACCCTTGCCATGGGCGCCCGTGCCTCTCCTTGCCGCACTCGTCCTGATCGCCTGGCGCGCCAGACAGCGGCCCGTCGCCAGGCTGCTTACCACCGGATTCGCCGCCGTATTGGCCGGGTTTGCGGCGGGATCGCTGAAGACCTGGCTGATGACCCAGCCGCTGCTCGGCGCCGACAGTGGCGTGGTGCAGGTGCAGGCTTGGGTGGAAGCGGTGGAGCGGCGCGAGAGCGGCGAACGGCTGACCCTTCGCGTGCGATCGATCTCGCCCTTCTCAGGGGATGCGCCGTTCCGCATCCGTGTCACGAGCCGCGCCGCGACGGGTGCCGTCGTCGGGCGGCCCGTGAGCCTCGCCGCGAGATTGCGCCCGCCAGCCGACCCGGTCGCGCCGGGGCTCTACGATTTCGGCCGCGACGCCTTCTTCACCGGTGTCGGCGCCAGCGGCTTCGTGATCGGCAGGGTGGGGGAGGGGCAGGCTGGCGATCCACCGATCGGGGTCCGGTTGCGCGCCGGGCTCGATCATATCCGCACCAGGATCAGCGAGCGCATCCGGGCGGCCATTCCGGGACCGTCCGGCGCCATCGCCGACGCCCTGGTCAGCGGCAAGCGCGACGGCATACCCGAGGGCCTCAACGAGGCCATGCGCGTCGCGGGCCTCTACCACATCCTGTCGATCTCCGGCTTTCATATGGCGCTGGTCGCCGCCCTCGTCTTCGCGGTCGTGCGCGGCGGCCTGACGCTGGTGCCCTCCCTCGCGCTGAAGCGCCACGTGAAGGCGTGGGCTGCTGTGGTAGCACTGGTGGTGTCGACCGGCTATCTCGTGATCTCCGGAGCCGAGGTCGCGACGCAGCGATCGTGGATCATGATCGCCGTCGTCCTGATCGGTGTCGCCCTGGACAGAGGGGCGCTGACGTTGCGCACGCTGGCAATCGCCGCTCTCGCCGTGCTGGCCATCGCGCCGGAGAGCCTTCTGGGACCGAGCTTCCAGATGTCGTTCGCGGCGACGCTGGCGCTGGTCTCTGGATACGTCACCCTGCGCCCCTGGGCCGAACGGCAGGCGTCAGACCCCGGGGGACTCGGCCGCACTCTTCTTCTGGTGACCAACGGCGTGATCGGGCTCGCCGCAAGCTCGTTTGTCGCATCCCTCGCCACCACGCCCTATGCCGCCTTCCACTTTAACACGGTCCATCTCTACGGCGTCGCAGGCAATCTGCTCGGCGCACCCATCGTCGAGTTCATCGTCATGCCGCTGGAGATCCTGGCGCTGCTGCTGTGGCCGTTCGGCTGGGACAAACCTGTCTGGGCGCTGGCCGGCCTCGGCATCGACCTTTTCGTGCGCGTCGCCGAATGGGTAGCGTCATGGCCGGGTGGCCGGATCATCGTCCCGTCCGCGCGGCCTGCGGGCCTTCTCGTCCTGTCCTTCGGAATGATCCTCGTCGCCGCCCTGTCGACGCCACTGCGGTGGACGGGCGTGCCGCTCGTGGTGCTCGGTCTTGCCCTGGCGCCCGGGGGTGATCGCGCCGCAATCATCATCGACGGGGAAGGATCGACGGTCGCCGCGCGGGGTCAGGACGGGACGCTGCGCGTCGTCTCGCCGCGCGGAAACCGCTTCGCGGTGCAGCGCTGGCTGCATGCGGAAGGTGACGCACGCAACGCGGCGGACGACACCGTCACGGCGGGTGTTACCTGCGATTCGCTCGGATGTGCCATGAGCCTGCCGGGCGGAGGCCGGATCGCCGTGCCACGCCATTCCGATGCGGTGGCGGACGATTGCCGCGAGGCCCGCATTGTCGTGACGCGCTATCCGGCGCCGCCGACATGCGCGGCCATGGTCGTGGATCTCAAAGCCCTGGCCTGGACGGGCGCTGTCCGCCTCTATCGCGATGGCGATCGCTGGCGGATCGAGGCCGCGCGGCCGGAAGGGGTCATGCGGCCCTGGTTCAGACCGCGGCCCGCCGTCGCAGCCGCCCCTGCGCTGCTGCGGATGCCGGACACCGCGCGCCAGACCCCGCAGTCGGACACAAACGACGCCGAGCCTGATACCGCGCCCCCGCACGAGGCCGATATAGAGCCGGCTCAGTAACGCCGAATCAATCCCACCAGCTTGCCCTGGATACGCACGCGGTCCGGACCGAGAACGCGGGTCTCGTAAGCCGGGTTGGCGGCCTCGAGCGCGATCGACGTGCCGCGCCGGCGCAGGCGTTTCAGGGTCGCTTCCTCGTCATCGATGAGTGCCACGACGATGTCCCCGGTCTCAGCGCTGTCGCCCTTCCGGATCAGCGCCAGATCACCTTCGAGAATGCCCGCCTCGATCATCGAATCACCCCTGACTTCAAGGGCATAGTGCTCG
Source organism: Phreatobacter aquiterrae (assembly GCF_053471285.1). NCBI lineage: Bacteria > Pseudomonadati > Pseudomonadota > Alphaproteobacteria > Hyphomicrobiales > Phreatobacteraceae > Phreatobacter > Phreatobacter aquiterrae. Next base: position 90,201 of record NZ_JBJPHW010000013.1, read on the forward strand.
CCGCGCGTGAGCATCTCCGGAGGGATCGATACAGTCGACATGCGTGACTCGATGGCCTCACGCGGCACGCCGGCCGCGATCCGTCCCATCAGCGGCACGGCGACCGGCATCACGGTCTCGTCGTCGGAGGACGATGGCCGTGCCCGGCCGAGCGACCCTTCGATGACGCTGGGCGAGAACTTGCCACGCGCCGGGCCAGCCGACTGCTCCGGCTGCCGGATCACCTCAAGGGCGCGCGCCCTGTTTGGTAGCCGGCGAATGAAACCGCGCTCCTCAAGCGCGGTGATCAGCCGATGGATGCCGGACTTCGATCGCAGGTCCAGCGCTTCCTTCATCTCGTCGAAGGACGGCGGCACACCACTCTCCTGAAGGCGCTCCTGGATGAAGCGAAGGAGTTCGTGTTGCTTGCGCGTCAGCATCGGTTTCCGTCCTCGATTGTAACCGGTCCGACTCGACCGAACAGATCATGAACAATCACTATCTGTTCTTTATGTGTTCCGCAACTCTTGAGATTTCGTAAAGCGCCAATCAGCGATCGAGCCGCAGGATGCGGCACTTGTCGCCCGCCTGTGCCGCTGGCGCATGCGGTGCGCGCAGGATCAGCGCATCGGATTCGGCCAGCACACGGATCATGGATGAATCCTGGATCGCGGAGGGCGTGGCGATGAGCCGCCCCTGGTCATGGGTCAGGCGGGCGCGCAGATGGTCGGCGCGCAGGTCGTTGGCCGGGACATCGGCGCCGAGGATCGCCTCCTCGCCGGCTGCGGTGTCGTCAGGCTGCCCCCCGAGCCGGCGCAGCAGCGGCAGGAGAAAGAGCATGGCGCAGACGAAGGAGGCGACCGGATTGCCGGGCAGGCCGAGCAGCCTCATCGGGCCGAGATCGGCCATCAGCAGGGGTTTTCCGGGGCGCATGGCGATCTTCCAGAAGCCGAGTGCGGCCCCCTCGGCGGCAATCACTTCCCGCATCAGGTCGTATTCACCGACGGAAGCGCCGCCCGAGGTGACGAGGACGTCATGGCCGGTAAGACGCGCCTGGCGGACGCGGTCGAGCGTTGCGTCGAGCCGGTCCGGCGCTATGCCGAGATGCGTCGGCAGGCCGCCGGCCCGGTGGACGATCGCAGCAAGCGCCAGCGCATTGGACGACACGATCTGCCCGGGCGCGGGAGCCGTTCCAGGCTCGACCAGTTCGTCACCCGTCGACAGGATGGCGACGCGCGGCTTCCGGTGGACAGGCACCATCGCGTGGTTCATCGCCGCGGCAAGCGCCAGCCGGCGCGGGTTCATCGGCGTTCCCGCCGTCAGGCCGGTTTCGCCGGCGGCGAAATCGAGACCCCGGCGACGGATGAAACGCCCGGCATTTCCGGCGACCGGGATGGCGACGGTTTCGCCATCGCGTTCGGCGTCCTCCTGCATCACCACCATGTCGGCGCCGCCCGGTACCGGTGCGCCGGTGAAAATGCGCACAGCCGTTCCGGCCTCAACGGTTCCTGCGAACGCATGGCCGGCCGCGGCCTCGCCGATGACCGTGAGACGTCCGGGAAGGTCCGCCGCGCGCACCGCGTATCCGTCCATCGACGAGACGTCCTCCGGCGGCTGGCTGCGGGCTGCGACGAGATCGCGGGTCAGCACGCGACCATCGCATTCGGCGACCGGAATCCATTCCTCGGGCAGGGGGGCCGCGTCCTTCAGGACCCGCGCCAGCGCCTCCGCGACGGGAAGCAGTCCGGCCATGGCTCAGGCGGCCCGGTAGGTGCCGGAGGCGCCGCCGCTCTTCTCGACGACGTGGATCCCCTCGATCCTCATGCCGCGGTCGACGGCCTTCACCATGTCGTAGACCGTCAGGCAGGCGACAGAGACGGCGGTGAGGGCCTCCATCTCGACACCAGTCTGGCCGGAGACCTTGACCGTGGCGGTGACCCGGACACCCGGCAACGCCTCGTCCGGAACCACATCGACCGCCACCTTGGTGAGCAGCAGGGGGTGGCAGAGCGGGATGAGGTCATGCGTACGCTTCGCCGCCATGATTCCGGCGAGCCGTGCGGTACCGAGGACGTCGCCCTTCTTGGCGTCTCCGGCGCGCACCAGCGCCAGTGTTTCCGGTTTCATCACGACGCAGCCGGCCGCCACAGCGGTCCGGTCGGTGGCGGCTTTGGCCGAGACGTCGACCATGTTGGCCTGCCCGCTCGCGTCGAGGTGGGTGAGGTTCGATCCCTGTGCCATGGCAACGGCTTAGCGTCTCGGCGGCCCGGCCGCAACGCATCTGTGAGCCGCGGCGTTGCTCAACCGGCTGCAGCACCCGGGGCCATCTCGCCAGCGGCCTGCCGGATCGCCCCGGCAATCGTCTCCGGAGCTTCCGCGCCGGCGATTCCATAGCGCCCGGCGACGATGAAGAACGGCACGCCGGTGACGCCGATGCGCTGGGCCGAGGCGATTTCCCGCTGGGTGCGCTCGATGTCCGCGTCGGACGCGAAGAGTTCGGTCAGAAGGTCCCGGTCGAGGCCGCAACCCGCGCCAATGTCGATCAGGACCTGCTCGTCGGCGAGATTGCGGCCTTCGACGAAGAAGGCCGAGAACAGCGCCTCGACCACCCGGTCCTGGGTCTCGCCCGCCCGCGCCCAGAGGATGAGCCGGTGGGCGTTGAGCGTATTGGGGGCGACCGCGATGCCGTCGAAGTCGAAGGGAATGCCTTCCTCGGCCCCGATCCCGGTCAATCGCTGATGGATCTCGCGGATCCGCTGGGGATCGCCGAACTTCGCGAGCATGTACTCCCGGCGAGGCTTGCCCTCAGGCGGCAGCTCGGGCGCAAGCTGATAGGGGCGCCAGCGGATCTCGGTGGGAATGTCGGTGACCAGGGCCAGAGCCTTCTCGAGCCGGCGCTTGCCCACGTAGCACCAGGGGCAGACAACGTCCGACACGACGTCGAGGGTAAGGACATTGTCGGCCATGGCAGTCTCCACAAACGGGAGACCGAGCTTAGTAGCCTGCCGCCGCGCGCGCCACGCTCAGGAGTTGTGCCAGCGCCGAATGCGACTCGCTCAAGGGGTCGAGCAGCGGCGGCTCCTCCTTGGGGCGGGTATCCTCGAAGGGAAGCTGCCCGGCCTGCCGCGCGCCGCCGGGGATGCCGAGCGGCGTCAGGCCGCTGTCGACGAGGCGTCCGGCGAGACCGACGATGGCGCGGCCATCGCCGACAACGCCTGACACGCGATCGCCGAGAATCGGATCGGGACGGACGACCGGCGCGATCTCGCCGCCAGCCTCGGCGTAGGCCGCCCGCAAGCCTGCCTCCGGGAAGCGGCGTCCGCCGATCGAGACGATGCCGGGCTCCCGTGAGCCAATGGTCAGGGTCTTGCGCTGCTTGTCGGTGGCGGCCGGAAATCTCGTGTGCCGATAGCCCTCGGCATCGACGGACCAGTAGGGCGGTAGACCGTTCTCGGCTCCGGGGGGGAAGGCGACCTTCGGCACCATGGCGCCGCGCAGTTCCAGCGTGCCGTCGGCACCGATGCGGCTCTCGACGAGGATCGGCGACTGGCCGCCGCCGGAGGTATGGGTGTCCGTTCCCAGCATGAGTATGCCGGGCGATCCTTTCAGCGTCCGCACGATGGCGGCTTCGCCGAAGCCGTGGAACACATCCACGGCGAGCCCGTCGGCCTCGGCCTCCGTGAGGTCGAAATCGCCAGCGGGGCGGCGCGCCAGCAGCGCGACGTGGCGCAGCGCCGGCCTCTGCGCCAGCGGGCAGCCGAGGACGGCGGCACCGGCCGCAAACGGAAGTGCGGCATGGGTGACGCCATCGGCCGCGAGCCGATCCAGGATGATCCGCATGGCCAGCGGGGGATGAGCGATCAGAGTACCTCCCGACATCAGCCAGGGGACGATCTGCAGGGCCATCCCGGCGAAGGTGTCCGGCGCGAGCGTGGCGGCAAAGACAGAATGCTCGTCGGGAACGCCTGCCATGAAGGCGGCGAGCCCGCCGGCGACGACCTCGTTGTGGCTGCGTGCGACCCCGAAATGGCCTTCAGCCGCCGCATCGGCCGTGACGACGGCCACGTGGTCGGCAGGGTTATCCGGCCGCTCGAGGTCGATCCGCGGGGCACCACCCTCGGTCGCCAGCACGTCGTCGAGCGGAATGACACCATCCAGCGCCGGGCCGCCGAGCGACAGGACGAAACGGACGGAAAATGTTTCGGCCGCGGCGAAGCGCATCATGCCGGCGCTCTCAAGCGGGCCGATGCGGCCGGCCGTGAGGATGGCGCGTGCGCCGAGACGCTGGAGATGGGCCGCTGTCTCGCGCCGCCCCCAGCCGAGAGGAATCGGTGCGGTGATGCAGCCCGCCCGCGATAGCGCCAGGAGGGCGATGATCGCGTCGGACGACATGGCGAACTGCGTTGCGACGACCGCATCGGTCGGCAGGCCCATCTGGCGCAGGTGCCCGGCCAGCGCATCGACCAGTCCATCCAGTTCGGCCCAGGTCAGCAGGCGCGGCTCACCGCCGATCAGGTGCGGACGGTTCGGTGCATCAGCGAGTGCACGGCTGGCGGGCCGGATCTCGGCCGCCCGACGCAACAGGCCGTCGAGGGTCGCGCGCCCCGCCACGCCCGTCGATGACGCCTTCCTGCCCTTACCGAGAATCACCGCTGGTTCGCCCCCCGGCGTCACGCCGCCACCACGTCTCCGTCAGATAGCCGAAAACGGATGATTCGGCAGGTACGCCGATGTGGTTCCAGCGGGCCATCCACTGTGCGGGCTGGTGGAAGAGGGGGACCCAGTAGAAACCGGAGGTCAGCGTCCGGTCGAGGGCGCGGGCAGCCATGACCAGATCCTCGCGGGTGGTAGCCTCGACGATGGCTGCAACGAGACGATCGACGGCCGGGTCGGCGATGCCGGGCAGGTTGCGGCTGCCGGGAGAGCGGCCTGCCGCGACGCCCCAATAGAAGGCCTGCTCGTTGCCAGGAGACAGGGACGTGTTCCACCAGCGGTAATCCGCCATGTCGAAGTCGTAGTCGCGCAGGCGCCGATCGTACTGGACCGCGTCGACATTGCGCACCTCGGCACGGATTCCGGCCCGGCTCAGGAAGCGCTGATAGGTAAGGGCAAGGCGCTCCTGATCACGGGTCGCGACCAGAATCTCGAACGCGAAGGGCTGCCCGCCGCCGCTATGGCGCATGACACCGGCGTCGAGCCGCCAGCCGGCCTCTTCGAAGAGCCGGATCGCCTGCCGCAACCGCACCCTGTCGCCGCTAGTGCCGTCGGAGACTGGCACACGATAGGTTCCCTCGAGGATGTCAGCCCTGACCTTGGCTCCCACCTCGGCGAGCAGCGCCCGCTCGCGGTCGTCCGCGGCGCGTCCGCGCGCGGACAGCTCTGAGCCCTCGAATATCGACTGCGTCCGCTCGAACCCGCCTGCATAGAGGGTGCGGTTGGTCCACTCGAAGTCGAACAGCAGCCCCAGCGCCTCGCGCACCCTTGCATCCTGGAAGATCGGCCGACGGGTGTTCATCGCCATCCCCCGGATGCCCATCGGCGTGCCCGGGCGCACGGTGGCGCGGGTGATGCGCCCCTCGCGAATGGCGGGAAAATCGTAGCCCGAGGCCCAGCGTCCGGCGTCCGCTTCCACCCGGCTGTCGACCAGGCCCTTCTTGAAGGCCTCGAACAGCGTGTTGCCGTCGCGATAGAAGTCGAAGCGGATCTCGTCGAAATTGAACAGGCCGCGGTTGATTGGCAGGGCGTGGCCCCACCAATCGGGATTACGCCGCAGCGTCAGGCTCTCTCCGGCCTTCACCTCTGCGATCGTATAGGGGCCGGAGCCCACCGGTGGAGCGAGGGTGGTTTCCTCGAAGGTCTCGGGATCGACGCCATGGCGCGGCAGGATCGGCATCAACCCGAGGATCAGGGGCAGTTCCCGGTCATTGGCGCCGGCAAGGTCGAAGCGGATGGTCAGGGGGTCGATGAGATCGACCCGCTGGACCTTGCGGTAATAGGCCCGGTGGTTGGGCCGGCCGCGCTCCTTCAGAAGTTCCCAGGAGAACAGGACGTCGGTGGCCGTCACGGGGCGCCCATCGGAGAAGCGCGCACGGGGATCGATGTGGAAAATGATCCAAGAGCGGTCGTCGGGCACCTCCAGCGCGCGGGCGATCTGCGGATAGAGCGTGAAAGGCTCGTCGTAGGAGCGGGTGAGCAGGGTTTCATAGAGGTACTGCCGGGCGCCCTGCACGGCGAGGCCCCGGACGACGAAGGGGTTCAGCGTGTCGAAGGTCCCCTGCGCGCCCAGAACGATGCGGCCGCCTTTCGGCGCGTCCGGGTTGACATAACGCCGGTGGGCGAGGTCGGGCGCGCTGGCCGGTGCGCCGTGCATGGCAATCGATGTCAGGAGTGGGCCCCGCGGCCAGTCAGCCGCCGACGCCGTGGCGGCGACGGACAGGAGGGATGCGAGGCAGGCGAGGACATAGCGGAGCAGCATGGCGTCAGAATAGGCCTTCAATGATAACCGAGCATGAAATCGGGTGATTCCGGCTTTTCAACGGATCGCCGAGTCGCTATCAACCGCGACCGGGGATCACGCCACCATGTCGCCACGTTCGACGGCGAAAGAGCGCGACCGATCCGACTCATCAAGGTCCGACCCGCCGCGGCCACAGCGTGCGTAACGGACACGACCGAAAGGACCTTTCATGTCGCTTTCCGCCAAAGCTGCGGCCCGGATGGGTGCAGGCCTCGCCCTGATGCTGGTGCCTGCGGTGGCCCTTGCCCAGGCCCCGCGCCCGGCCCAGCGGCCGGCGCAGCCGGCTCCCGCGCAGCAGGCGACTCCGGCCCAGCCGGCTGCTCCCGCTACCCAGGAGAACCTCGCCGCCATCCAGACCCCCTGGGTCAAGCTGTGCGACAACGTGCCCGTCGATGAGCGCACGCCCCCGACCACCAAGAAGCTCTGCATGGTGGTGCAGGAGACACGCGCCGAGAACGGCCAGATGCTCGCCTCCGTCCAGATCCGCGATCTGGAGGGCGAGAAGCCTCGCCTGATCATCGCCGTGCCGGTGGGCATGTCGCTGCAGCCCGGGATCCGCGTCGTGCTCGAGGGGCAGGGCCAGCCCCAGCCGCAGGCCATGCGCTACGAGGTCTGCCTGCCGAACGCCTGTTTCGCGCAGATGGAGATCCAGCCGGACTTCCTGACCCGGATGAAGCGTTCGACCAACCTGAACATCCAGGTCGTCAACATGAACAACCGCGCCATCTCGCTCGGCATGTCGCTGCAGGGATTTGCGGCCTCCTATGACGGTGCTCCCGTCGATCCGAAGGCCTATGAGGAGCAGCAGCGCCGCCTGCAGGAAGAACTGCAGCGTCGCGGGGAGGAGGCCCAGCGCCGCCTCGTTGAGCAGCAGCGCCAGCAGCAGGGCGGCGCCGCCGCCCCCGGTGTGCCCGTTGTTCCGGGCGCGCCGGCCGGCATGCAGCCACTGGCTCCGCCGCAGCGCTGATCGGACAAACGGCTCCAACATCGGAAGGCGCGGGCTCGTCCCGCGCCTTTTTCGTTGGCGCCATCAGCCCTTCAACGGAATTGTGCGCTGCAGCGCGGTGATGTAGCGCTGGCCGGAACCAGGAGGGGGCCATGAAGCTGCCGCGCAACATCTACAAGCCGCTCGCCATCGGCGCTCCGGAACCCTATCGCGAGCTGCCGGTGCGGCTGGAGCGCATGATCCATTTCGTGCCGCCGCACATGGAGAAGGTGCGCGCCAAGGTTCCGGAACTGGCGAAGTCCGTCGATGTGATTCTCGGCAACCTCGAGGACGCCATCCCGCTCGATGCCAAGGAGGCCGCGCGCGCCGGTTTCATCGAGATGGTCAGGGCAACCGATTTCGGCACCACGGGCGTCTGGACCCGCGTCAACGCGCTGAACTCGCCCTGGATTCTCGATGACCTCACCGAGATCGTCGCGGCGGTCGGCGACAAGCTCGACGTTGTGATGCTGCCGAAGGTCGAGGGTCCCTGGGACATTCACTACCTCGACCAGTTGCTCGCCCAGCTGGAGGCGCGCCACAAGGTGGCGAGGCCCATCCTCATCCACGCGATCCTGGAGACCGCCGAGGGGGTGAAGAACGTCGAGGACATCGCTTCGGCCTCGCCGCGCATGCACGGCATGAGCCTCGGACCGGCGGATCTTGCCGCCTCGCGCGCGATGAAGACCACCCGGGTCGGCGGCGGCCATCCCGAATACAAGGTGGTGGCGGATGCGGTGGGCGAGGGGCCGCGCGCCGTCTATCAGCAGGATCTCTGGCACTACACGCTGGCCAAGATGGTCGACGCCTGCGCCGCGAATGGTCTCAAGGCCTTCTACGGCCCGTTCGGCGACTTTTCCGACGTGCTGGCCTGCGAGACGCAGTTCCGCAACGCCTTCCTCATGGGCTGCGCCGGCGCCTGGACGCTGCATCCCTCGCAGATCGACATCGCCAAGCGGGTCTTCTCGCCCGATCCCGACGAGGTCGCCTTTGCCGCGCGCATCCTGGCGGCAATGCCGGACGGCTCGGGCGCGGTGATGATCGACGGCAAGATGCAGGACGACGCCACCTGGAAGCAGGCCAAGGTCATGGTCGACCTGGCGCGGATCGTCGCCGCCAAGGACCCCGATTACGCCGCGCGCTACGCGATCTGATCGCGCTCTTCAGGCGTATTTGATTCCATGTAACGTTGACACGGCGGCTCCCTGCCGCTTTTGTCGCGCGCCCGAGAGGGACCCCATTTCCACACGGACCATCAGCGGCGTGATCGACAAGCCACGGCAAGCCAAGTTCAAGATCGGACAGATCGTCAAGCACCGGATCCATCCGTTCCGGGGCGTGGTCTTCGACGTGGACCCGACCTTTGCCAACACGGACGAGTGGTACGAAGCGATCCCGGCCGAACTCAGGCCGTCGAAGGACCAGCCCTTCTACCACCTGTTCGCCGAGAACGAGGTGACCGAGTACATCGCCTATGTCTCGGAGCAGAACCTTCTGCCGGACACCAGCGGCGACCCGATCCGCCATCCGCAGGTGGACGAGGTCTTCGACCCGGACGATGACGGCGGCTACCGGGTGAAACGCACCGGTCTGCACTGAGATCAACCCTTCGATCCGTTGACCGCGGCGCTCGCGGTCATTAGCGGTCGCTGACCTCCCGCCGCGCAGCGATCGGCCCCATGATTCAGGTTCTCAATCTTGCGATGCCGTTCTTCGGCCTGATCGCGCTCGGTTTCTTCGCCGCGCGCTACAAGGCGTGGAAGGGCACGGCGATCCCCGAGGCCGGCCTCGGCTGGATGAACTTCTTCCTCATCTACATCGCCCTGCCGGCGCTGTTCTACCGGATCCTGGCGCAGACGCCGCTGGAGAAGCTCAACAACGTTCCCTTCGTCGTCGGCACGACGTTTGCGACCTTTGCCGTCTTCGTGCTCGGCTTCGCCTATGTGGCATGGCGGTCGGGCGGCCATACCGGCCATGCGACGGTCGCCGGCGTCTCCGCGGCCTACGGCAATATCGGCTACATGGGGCCGGGCCTCGCCTTTTCGACGATCGGGGCGGAGGCCGCGGCCCCCGTCGCGCTGATCTTCTGTTTCGACAATATCCTGCTGTTTTCCCTTGTGCCGCTGCTGATGGCGTTGGACGGGACCGACCGGCGATCCATCCTCTCCGTCATCGGCGAGGTCATCTTCAAGATCGTCACCCACCCCTTCATCCTGGCGACGGTGGCGGGTGTGATCTCCGCCTTCCTGAAGTTCCAGCCGCCGGAGATGCTCGATCGGCTGCTGGCCTTCCTGCAGAACGCCGCGGCTCCGGTCGCTTTGTTCACGCTGGGCGTGACGGTGGCGCTGCGCATGGAGAGTTTTCGCGCGCTGGCGAAGGTCGCCGCCGGCATCTCGCCGATCCTCGCGCTGAAGCTCCTGGTCCACCCGGCGCTCGCGGTGCTGATCCTGTCGTTTCTCGGGACGTTCGAGCCTGCCTGGGTCTATGCGGCGGCGCTGATGGCCTGCCTGCCACCGGCGCTCAACGTCTTCATCATCGCCCGCCAGTACGACACCTGGGTGGAGGAGGCGTCCAATGCCGTGCTGCTGGGCACGCTGGTCTCGGTCGGTACGCTGACAAGTGTGCTCTATCTGGTAAAGAACGAGCTTCTGCCGATCAATATATTCTCGCCATGACGGGCGTCAGGCCGCTGGCCGCTCCTCGCCGCGCATCAGGCGCGGCTGGCCATGGGACGGCTGCAGCCCCTCGCGCATGAAGGCGCGCCGCAGCGGCCCGATCTGGTCGAGGAGCCAGAGGCCTGCGCCGCGCAGCACATGGACCGGCATGAAAGCCGAGAGCAGCGACCGGTTGAGCACGTCGATGGCGAAGGTGCGGCTGACGATGTCGGCGCGGCGCGCCCGGTCATAGGTCGCCATGGCTGCCGTCCCGCCGATCGGTTCGCTGCGTTGGCGGGCATCGGCCAGGCAGTCGGCGAGCACCGCGCCGTCACGCATGCCGAGGTTGAGCCCCTGGGCGCCGATGGGCGGCACGACATGGGCCGCCTCGCCGATGAGGGCCGCGCCGGGCACGGCGAACTGCCGCGGCGTGATCGCCGAAAGGTCATAGCGGCCGCGGCCCGGCTCCAGCATTACCTTGCCGAGGATGGCCTGCGACCGCTTCTCGATCTCGCGCGCAAGCGCAGCGTCGTCCAGCGCCAGCAGCCGGTCGGCCTCACCGGGTCTGACGACGCAGACCAGGCTCGACCGGTCGCCTGGCAGCGGCACCAGGGTGAACGGACCCGTCGGCGTATGGAATTCCGTCGAGATATCGTGATGCGGACGGGAATGGCGGAAGCAGACGGTGACGGCGGTCTGCGGATAGCGCGTTGCCACCACGTCGATGCCGGCGGCAGTGCGCACCAGCGAGTTTCGGCCATCGGCGCCCGCCACGACCTCCGTGGTGATCCGGTCACCGGACTGCAGGACGACCGCGGGGGAACCGTCGGCGAGTTCAACGGCTGTCACGGTCTCTGCGATGAGCGGGATGCCGAGATGCCGCACCCGCGCCAGCAGCGCGGCGTTCAGGTCGTCATTGGCGATGTTGTAGCCGAAGGCGTCGAGGCCGATTTCGGCGGCGCGGCCCTCGAAGACCGGCGCACGCAAGAGGCCGCCCGTCGCATCGACGAGGCGCATCACGCGCAAGGGGGCGGCCTTCGGCGCGACGTCGTCCCACAGGCCGAGGCAACGCAGCGCCTGAACGGAACCATCGAGCAGGGCGGAGGTGCGATGATCGCTCCGCCCCCCGGGCGGAATGCCGACGATCGCGGCACGCAGGCCCGCATGGTGCAGCGCCAGCGCGGCGAAAAGCCCCGCCGGTCCCGCACCCACCACGATCACGTCATATTCCGCCTTGCGAACTGTGCCGGTCATCTGCCTTGCCGTCCGTAGCCATCACCGTGCAATCTCTAGCATTCCCGCGCGATCTGCCCAAGATACGAGGGACAGACCTGCCTGGCTCTGCCGGTCGCAGGTTCGTGTTCGCGGTAGGGATGGCGCAGGCCGCACAGGAGACCAGGCGCATGGTGCCGGACCCGCCGACCCGATATCCGCTGCCGGCCTATGCGGTCCATGCCTTCACCGCGAGCGGCGCGGTCCTCGGGCTGCTGGCGCTTCAGGCAGCCGGCGAGGGCCGGAGGGCGGCGACCTTCGTCTGGCTCGGCCTCGCCCTGGTGGTCGACGGCATCGACGGGACGATCGCGCGGCGGGTCGGCGTCGCGGGGCTCCTGCCGCGCTATTCCGGCGAGGTGCTCGATCTCGTCGTCGACTACCTCACCTATGTCGTCGTGCCGGTCTACCTCATGATCCATGCGGGTCTCGTTCCTGCGCCGCTGGCCTGGCCGCTCGCCGCCGCGGTCCTGATCTCGTCGGCCTTCTACTTCGCCGATGCCGAGATGAAGACGGTGGAGGGAGGCTTCAGGGGCTTTCCGGCGATCTGGAACGTGGTGATCTTCCTCGTGGCGGTGTTCGGATTGCCGGGCTGGATCAACGCCGTGGCCATTTCGGCGCTGGTGGCGGCAACCTTCGCGCCTTTCGCCTTCGTCCATCCGTTCCGCGTAACCCGGTTCCGTCCGCTGACGCTTGTGGTTCTCGGCGTCTGGACGATGGCCGCGATCCTCGCCATCGCAGCCGATCTGCGGCCGGAGCCGTGGGTGACGGCGGTTCTGGGTGGCGCGAGCCTCTATCTCGCCGGCATCGGCATCTTCGTCCGCTGGGCCGGGCGCCGGCGGGTCCTCAACTGAAGGCGAGACGCGCCTCGGCGGCGGCGGTCGCGGCTTCGGCCGACCGGGCAATGGTCAACCGGGGTTCCCGCAGGCCGAAATGGGCAAGCGTGGCGATCACGCTGTCGCGCGGCGCGGCAATGATGACATGGGTTCCGGCGCGCTCGAGCTTGTGCACGAAGCCCTCCAGCGTGTTTGCCCCCGTCGTGTCGAGGAACGGCACCTCCGACATGTCGAGAATGAAGATCGCGGGGGGATCGCCGATCCGGTCGAAGACGGAGACGACGGTCGCCGCGGCACCGAAGAAGAAGGCGCCGCTCAGTCGATAGGTGACGATCCGCCGGTCCTTCGCCTCGGTCGGGTCGTAGGCCCCGCGCGCGCCGATCTCGTCGGCCACGTCGGCAGCGAGCAGGCTGACCTTGCCCTCGATCGCCATGGCCTCGGCCATGCGGTGCATGAAGAGCAGCGAGCCGAGCACGATGCCAACGCCGATGCCCGCCGTCAGGTCGACGAAGACGGTCAGCAGGAAAGCGGCGAGCAGCACGACGGCGTCGCCGGGCGAGGCGCGCAGCAGTGACACGAACTCGCGCTTCTCCGCCATGTTCCAGGCAACGACCGCGAGAACACCGGCGAGCACGGCCAGCGGCACATAGCTCATCAGGCCGCCGGCGACCGCGAGGAACACCAGGACGAACAGGGCGTGGAACATGCCCGCGACAGGGCCCCGGGCGCCGGCGCGCACGTTGGTAGCGGTTCGCGCAATGGTGCCGGTGACGGGGATGCCGCCGAACAGCGCCGAGGCCATGTTGGCAACGCCCTGAGCCACCAATTCACAGTTGGAACGATGGCGGCGTCCCGTCATGCCGTCGGCCACGACCGCCGAGAGCAACGACTCGATGCCGCCGAGCATGGCGATGGCGATGGCTGGCACCATCAGATCGCGGATGCGGGTGAGCGACAGGCTGGGCAGGCCGTAGAACGTGATGCCTGTCGGAAGCGTGCCGAAGCGGGAGCCAATCGTCTCGACCGGCAGATGCAACAGCGCCGTTGCCAGCCCCCCCACGGCCACCACGATCAGCATGCCGGGGATCGCCGGCCGCCAGCGCTTCAGCGCCACGATGGTGACGATGGCGCCGAGCGAGAGGACGACGGCTATGGCGTTGACCGTGGGCAGGGCATGCCAGAGCACGGGGAGTTTGTGGAGCATTTCGGCAGGCTCGGCGGAGCCGAGCGTCAGTCCCAGCAGGTCGCGGATCTGGCTGACGAAGATGATGACCGCGATCCCCGAGGTGAAGCCGACGGTCACGGGATAGGGGATGTATTTGATATAGGTCCCGAGCTGCAGGAAGCCGATCACCACCAGCATGACGCCGGCCATGAAGGTGGCGATGACCAGACCGTCATAGCCGTGGATGGCGATCGTCGAGGCGACGAGCGGGATGAAGGCCCCGGCCGGGCCGCCGACCTGGAAGCGCGAGCCGCCGAGCGCCGAGATCAGGAACCCGCCGATGACGGCGGTCACGAGCCCCTTGTCGGGCGTCGCGCCGGAGGCGATGGCAATCGCCATGGAGAGGGGGAGGGCGACGATGGCGACCGTCAGGCCGGCGACGGCGTCGGACTGGAGGTCCTTCAGGCCATAGCCTTCGCGCAGGACCGTCACCAGTTTGGGGGTGAACAGGTCCCGGAAAGACGCCTTCTGCTGCACAATCGGCTTCATGATGCGATTCGGTCCGGAGGTTCGGACGTTAGGCTGCGGCCATTGGGCATCGCGTCCGCACAAATACGTGGTCGGTATGCAGACCGGCTATTCTGTCGCGGCGGAATCCGGCAGCCTTCATGGTGAGATTGCCCCGAGACAGGATCGCGCACCATGCCCGGCCACCTTTCCACCCATGTCCTCGACACGGCCGCAGGGCGCCCTGCTGCCGGCATTCGCTATCGGCTCTTCGCGATCGAGGGGGACGAGCGTCGGCTCGTGGCGGAGGGAGAGACCAATACAGACGGCCGGGCCCCCGCGCCGCTGCTGACGCCGGCGACCATCCGGCCGGGACCTTACAGCCTCGAATATGACGTGGCCGACTATCACCGCCGGTCAGGAACGGAGGTGACCGACCCGCCGTTCCTGGACATCGTCACCCTGCGCTTCAGTGTCAGTGCGCTGGACCAGCACTATCACGTGCCGCTACTGCTCTCGCCTTTCGGCTACACGACCTATCGGGGATCATGACCAGCACTCGCCCCTTGAGGTTCCTCCACCGGGGACACACGGCGGAACTCGCCGATGTCGCGCCGATGACGACGGTGCTCGACTGGCTGCGTCTCGACCGGCGGCTAACCGGCACCAAGGAAGGCTGCGGCGAGGGCGATTGCGGGGCCTGCACGGTCGCGGTGGGGCGCCTGCAGGGCGGGGCCGTCCATTATCAGCCGGCCAACGCCTGCATCCTGCTGCTTGGCCAACTGGATGGGGCCGAACTCGTCACCGTGGAGGACCTCGCATCGGGGGACCGGCTGCATCCGGTCCAGCAGGCGATGCTGGACCATCACGGCTCGCAATGCGGCTTCTGCACGCCCGGCTTCGTGATGAGCCTCTTCACGCTCTACCACGATGGCTCCGCCACATCCGGCGGTCGCGAGGCCGTGCTGTCGCGGCTTGCCGGCAATCTCTGCCGCTGCACCGGCTACCGACCCATCGTCGACGCCGCGCTCGCCGCCTGTTCCTCAGCGCCTGATGATGCCTTCACCGCGCGGCAGGAGGAGACGGCCCGCTCGCTGGCCGCGCTGGCCGACGACCGTGACGTTCTGGTCGGCGACCACGCCGCCTTCTTCGCGGCTCCGTCGTCGCTCGACAGCCTGTGCACGCTGCTGGAACGTCATCCGGATGCGGTGCTGGTCGGCGGCGCCACCGATGTCGGCCTGTGGATCACCAAGCAACTGCGGACCTTGCCGAAGCTCATCCATACAGGCCGGGTACGGGAACTCGGCACCATCACCGACGACGGCGCGCAACTGAGGATCGGCGCCGCTGCGACCTACGCCGATGCCCGCGACAGCCTCGCGGCCCTTGACCCGGATGTCGGGCTGCTGCTTGAGCGGCTGGGATCGGCGCAGGTGCGGGCGGCTGGCACGATCGGCGGCAACATCGCCAACGGCTCGCCCATCGGCGACATGCCGCCGCTTCTGATCGCCCTCGGCGCAGAGATCGAACTGCGGCGCGGCCACGCCGTACGGACCATGCCGCTGGAGACCTTCTTCCTCGCCTATGGCCGGCAGGACCGCGCCCGCGACGAGGTGTTGACTCATGTGACGGTCCCGAAGCCCGGGCGAGGCGAGCATCTGCGGGTGTTCAAGGTCGCCAAGCGCATCGACCAGGACATCTCCTCCGTGATGCTGGCGATGAAGGTGACACTCGACGGCAGGCGGATCGTGGCCGCGCGCATCGCCTTCGGCGGATTGGCCGGCGTTCCGAAGCGGGCCTCGGCCGTTGAGGTGGCGCTCACCGGCCTCGCCGACGATGATCGCGGCGGCATCGGAACGGCCATTGCACGGCTGGGGGAGGATTTTTCGCCGCTGGACGACCACCGCGCCTCTGCCCGCTACCGCCTTCAGGTGGCCGGCAATCTCATCACCAAGGGGCTGATGGAGATCGCGGCGGGAGACCGGTCGCGTACGCGCATCGCGCCGCTGCGGGAGGCCGACGATGCAGCATGACCCCGCCGACGCGCCGGCCCTGCGCCATGTGCAGAAGTCCTTGAGGCACGATTCCGCCGATCGCCATGTCACGGGCGCCGCCCCCTATATCGACGACATTCGTGAACCTGACGGAACCCTGCACGTGGTGCCGGGCGGCTCTCCTGTAGCGCGGGGCAGGCTGAACAGCCTTGACCTCGGGGCCGTTGGCACAGTTCCCGGCGTGGTCGCCGTGCTCACCGCCGCGGACATTCCCGCGACCAACGACGTCAGCCCCGTTGCCGGCGACGACCCGCTCTTCGTGGTGGACGAGGTCTCCTTCCATGGACAACCGCTCTTCGCCGTTGTGGCAGAAACCCGCGATGCGGCACGCCGCGCCGCGCGACTGGCGGTGATCGACATCGCGGAGGAGGCGCCGCTGGTCTCAATCGCCGATGCGCTCGCCGACGATGCCGACATCATGCCGGCCTATGCCTTCCGGCGCGGCGACCCCGAGGAGGTTCTTGGCACCGGCGCCAACGTTCTGTCCGGCACGCTGGAGATCGGCGGGCAGGAGCATTTCTATCTCGAGGGGCAGGCGGCCCTTGCCGTGCCCGACGAGCAGGGCGGCTTCGTCGTCCACTCCTCGACGCAGCATCCGAGCGAGGTACAGCACGTCGTCGCCCGCGTTCTCGGTATTCCCGACGCCTGGGTCGAGGTGGTCGTCCGCCGCATGGGCGGAGGATTCGGCGGCAAGGAGAGCCAGGCGAGCGGCTGGGCCGCAATGGCGGCGCTCGCGGCGCGCGTCACCGGCCGGCCGGCCAAAGTGCGGCTCGACCGCGACGACGATTTCGCCATGACCGGCAAGCGCCACGACTTCCATGTCGACTATCGCGCGGCCATCGATGCGGACGGGCGGATCGAGGCGGTCGATGTCGGCTTCGCCTCGCGCTGCGGCTACAGCCACGACCTTTCGTCGTCGATCAATGACCGGACGATGTTCCATGCGGACAACGCCTATTTCTTTCCGCACGTGCATATCCGCTCGCGGCGGCTCAAGACCCATACCGTGTCCAACACGGCATTCCGCGGGTTCGGCGGGCCGCAGGGCATGGTCTTCGCCGAGCGCCTGATGGACCATATCGCCTGGGCGACCGGCCGCGATCCCCTCGATGTGCGCTACGCCAATCTCTACGGAACGGAGGATCGCAACGTCACGCCCTACGGCATGATGGTCGAGGACAATGTCGCGGGCGAGATCCTGCGACAGCTCGAGACATCGAGCGACTATCGCGCGCGGCGCGCCGCCATCACCGCGTTCAATGCGGGATCGCCGGTGCTGAAGAAGGGAATCGCCCTGACCCCCGTGAAGTTCGGCATCTCCTTCACGACGACCTTCCTCAACCAGGCCGGCGCGCTGCTGCACGTCTATCAGGACGGCTCGATCCACCTGAACCACGGCGGCACGGAAATGGGGCAGGGGCTCTTCGTCAAGGTGGCGCAGGTGGTGGCTGAGGAGTTCGGCGTCGCGCTCGACCGCGTCCGCATTACCGCCACCCATACGGGCAAGGTGCCGAACACCTCGCCAACGGCCGCCTCGTCCGGCACAGACATGAACGGCATGGCGGCGAAGGTCGCGGCCTCCGAGATCAAAGCGCGGCTCGCGGATTTCGTCGCCCGCGACTGGCAGGTGCCGCTAGGCAGCATCGCGTTCCGTGACGACCACGTGGTGGCCGGGGATCGGTGTGCGCCCTTCGCCGAGGTCGTGAAGAAGGCCTACCTCGCCCGAACCCATCTCTCCGCGGCCGGCTTCTACGCGACCCCGAAGATCACCTGGGACCGGGCGAGGGGGACCGGCCGCCCGTTCTTCTACTTCGCCTACGGGGCCTCCTGCTCGGAGGTTACCATCGACACCATGACCGGCGAGTTCACCCTCGATCGCGTCGACATCCTGCACGACGCCGGACGCTCGCTGAACCCGGCCATCGACATCGGCCAGATCGAGGGCGGCTTCGTCCAGGGCATGGGCTGGCTGACGATGGAGGAACTGGTCTTCGACGCGAAGGGGCGGCTGCGGACGCACGCGCCATCGACCTACAAGATCCCGACCGCGCGGGACGTGCCGGCCGATTTCCGCGTCGCCTTTTTCGACAATCCCAACCGCGAGGACACGATCTACCGCTCCAAGGCCATCGGCGAGCCGCCGCTCATGCTCGCCAATTCCGTCTTGTCGGCGATTGCCGATGCGGTGCATTCGCTGTGGCCGGGGAGGGTTGTCGCACTCGATGCGCCGGCGACCCCCGAGGCCATCCTCTTCGCCTGCATGGCGCAGGTCGCGGAGGCGGGGTGACGCCATGGAGGTCTGGCCGCGCATCCTGGGTATCATCGAGACGGAGGGCGCCTGCGTCCTCGTCAGCGTGCTCGCCGCGCGCGGATCGGTGCCGCGCGAGGCCGGGGCCCGCATGATCGTCAGGCCCGATGGCGGTTTCCACGGCACCATCGGTGGCGGCACGCTCGAGTGGCAGGCTCTTGCCCGGGCGCGACAGTTTCTGCAACACGGCCAGCCACGCAGCCGCGTGACCGATCAGGCGCTCGGGCCCAATCTCGGCCAGTGCTGTGGAGGGCATGTCACGCTGGGCTTCGAACTGTTCGACCGACACGCTATCAACGAGGTGGCCGTTCTAGCTGCGGCCGAGCGGGCAGGGGCCTTCGGCTGCCTGACGGCCGTCGGGACGGACGGTTTCCGCCGCACCCTTCTTCCCGAGGGTGCCCCATCGATACGCCTGACGCCGCGAACCTATGTCGAGCGGTTCGGGGAGGCCTTGCCCTACATCGGCCTGTTCGGCGCCGGCCATGTCGGGCGGGCGCTGGTTCTGGCGCTGGCGCCTCTGCCGTTCCGCATCCTCTGGCACGACCAGAGGGACGGCGCCTTTCCCGCGGCCGTGCCGGCGAATGTCGCCCTGGTCGGCGGCGATCCTGCCGATGCCCTCGCCCGCTTGCCCGACGGCGCACAGGTTCTGGTGATGACCCACAGCCACGGCGAGGATCTCGCCATCGTTGCGGCGGCCCTGGCCTCCGGCCGCTTCGCCCATGTCGGTCTCATCGGATCGCAGAGCAAACGGGCGCGGTTCGTCAAGCGCCTTGCCGCGCTCGGCCTCGCAGAAGCGACCGCGAGACTGCGCTGTCCGATCGGCATTCCCGGCCTTGCGGGCAAGGAACCTGCGGTGATCGCGGCCTCCGTCGCGGCGGAATGCTTGATCTTGCGCGAGAGCCGTTCCATCAACGCCGGGACCGCCGCGCGGCGGCAGAACGCCTGAACGATCCAGCCGGAGCCCCATGGACATCGCGCTTGCCACGGACTGGTTCAATCTCCTGTCGCGCTGGTTCCACGTCACCGCCGGCATCACCTGGATCGGCACCAGCTTCTACTTCATGTCGCTGGACTTCAGCCTGAAGGCCAAGGCGCCGGGCGCTGCCGGCGGCGACGGCGTCGCCTGGGAAGTGCACGGCGGCGGCTTCTACCACGTGCAGAAATACCTGGTGGCCCCGGACAATCTGCCCCCGGAGCTTCTGTGGCACCGATGGGCGGCCTATCTCACCTGGCTCTCCGGCTTCATCCTGCTGGTTGCGCAGTACTATCTGAATGCGCGCGGTTTTCTGATC
The DNA here is from genome assembly GCF_053471285.1 of Phreatobacter aquiterrae. Classification (NCBI taxonomy): domain Bacteria; kingdom Pseudomonadati; phylum Pseudomonadota; class Alphaproteobacteria; order Hyphomicrobiales; family Phreatobacteraceae; genus Phreatobacter; species Phreatobacter aquiterrae. The sequence goes on from NZ_JBJPHW010000013.1 coordinate 109,767, forward strand.
GATCTGGCCGTGGCCGACATCACGCCGGTGCAGGCGATCGGGCTGTCGCTCGCCTCCATCGTCATCGGATGGCTCGCCTATGACGCGCTGTGCAGATCGCCGCTGGCCGAGAGGCCGCCGGTTCTCGCCATGGTCGTCTTCCTCATGGTGGTCGGCGCGGCCTGGGCCTTTTCCCAGGTCTTTTCCGGTCGCGGCGCCTTCATCCATGTCGGCGTCTTCGTCGGCACGATCATGGCGGCCAACGTCTTCCTGGTGATCATCCCCAACCAGCGGATCGTGGTCGCCGACCTCATCGCCGGCCGCAAACCGGACCCGAAATACGGCAAGATCGGCAAGACGCGCTCGACCCACAACAACTACCTGACCCTGCCCGTGCTGCTGATGATGGTGTCGAACCACTATCCGATGCTCTACGCGCACGCCCATTCATGGTTGGTGGTCGCCTTCATCCTGGTCTGCGGCGCGCTGGTGCAGCACACGCTGAACCGGCACGAGGCGCACGATCCCTGGAAAAGCTACGGCTGGGCCGTGCCGGTGGCGGCTGTCGCCCTTCTGCTTGCGATCTTCGTCACGTCGCAGCGTCCGACCCTCGACATCGCGGCAGCCGGACAGGTCAGCGAGGTCCGCGCCCTGCAGATCACCGCGACGCATTGCGTCGCCTGTCACGCGCGGCGGCCGCGCCACGAGAGCTTTTCGGAGCCGCCGAAAAACGTCATTCTGGAAACGGCTGCCGACCTTCGCCGCTTTGCCGGCATGGTCGCCCAGCAGACCGTCCACTCCAAGGCCATGCCGCTCGGAAACCCAACGCACATGACCGACCCCGAACGCGCCGAACTCGGCGCCTATCTCGCGGGCCTGCGATGACCGCCCTCGACATCGAACGGCTCGGCCGCCGCGCCGAGGCCATGCTGGACGAGTTGGCCGCCATCTCGGAGGACGAGGACCGGCTGACGCGGCGCTTCCTGACGCCCGAGCACAAGCGCGCCGCCCATCTCGTCGGACAGTGGATGGCGGAGGCCGGCATGACCCCGTCCGAGGATGCGCTCGGCACGGTCCGCGGTCACTACGCGATGGAGGGCGAGCCCGGGGGCGCCAATGCCGTGCCGCGGCTCCTCGTCGGTTCACATATCGACACGGTCATCAATGCCGGCAAGTATGACGGCATGCTCGGCGTGGTGGCCGGCATTCTCGCCATCGAGCATTTTCGCGACCTCGGCCGGCGCTTTCCCTTCGCCGTCGATGTTCTCGCCTTCGGTGACGAGGAGGGCAGCCGCTTCCCGACCGTCCTGTCGTCCTCCGCGGCGCTGGCGGGGGCCTTCGACCCCGCCTGGCTGGACGGGACGGACCGAGACGGTATCAGCCTGCGGCAGGCCATGCTGGACTACGGCCTCGACCCGGCTGCCGTCGGAACAGCCGCGATGGCGCGGGACGAGGCGCTGGCCTATGTCGAGATCCATATCGAGCAGGGCCCGGTTCTCGAGCACGGCAACCAGCCGCTCGGCGTGGTCACCTCCATCGCCGGTCAGTACCGGACGCGCGTCACGGTTCACGGCATGGCGGGCCATGCCGGAACGGTTCCAATGCCGCTTCGGCAGGACGCGCTTCTCGCCGCGTCCGAGATGATGCTCATGGCCGAGCAGATCGCCAGGGCCCATCCCGAGGCTGCCATGGTGGCGACCGTCGGCCACATGAAGGTGATGCCGGGGGCCATCAACGTCATTCCCGACCGGGTCGAGTTCGTGCTGGATCTCAGGGCGTCCTCGGATGCGCCGAGGGCTTCGGCGCTGCAATCCTTCACGGCGAGCGCCGAGGCCATCGCGGCGGCGCGGGGGTGCTCGGTCACCTTCGAGACCTATCACGACTGCGCGACGGCCGCCTGCGCGCCCTGGCTCCAGGACGGGTTGTCGCAGGCCATGGCGGGGATCGGCCTCGACGCCCCGCGCCTCGTCTCCGGTGCCGGACACGATGGTCAGGCCATGGCGATGCTGACCGACTTCGCCATGATCTTCGTGCGCTGCAAGAGCGGCATCAGCCACAATCCGCTGGAATCGGCCACCGTCGAGGACATGGGGCTGGCCGTCGCGGCGCTGATCCGCTTCATCGAGACTTTCAGCCCGCCACAACGGGGCTGATCGCTCACAGTTGCACGGCAGGGCATCACGGGCTGCGGTCCGCCCTTGCGAAAGGCGTCGGCGAGCGCCTAATGAAGCCGTTCCGGCGGCATCGCCCGCCGCATCCCATTCGGATCCGACATGGCCACGCTCATCGACACGCTGAAGCGCGACAGCCGTCCCCGGCACCCTGAGAAGGCACATCGGCCGGATCAGCCCATCCAGCGCAAGCCGGAGTGGATCCGAGTCAAGGCGCCGGGCTCGCCGAAATGGTCCGAGACCCACAAGATCGTCAAGGAGAACGGCCTCGTCACCGTCTGCGAGGAGGCTGGCTGCCCGAACATCGGCGAGTGCTGGGAGAAGAAGCACGCGACATTCATGATCATGGGCGACACCTGCACGCGGGCCTGTTCGTTCTGCAACGTGAAGACCGGCATGCCGCAGCCGCTCGATCCGAACGAGCCGGAGCACACGGCGATCGCCGTCCAGAAGCTCGGCCTCGAGCACGTGGTCATCACCTCGGTCGACCGTGACGATCTTGCCGATGGCGGCGCGCGGCACTTCGCGAACGTCATCCACGCCATCCGCGCCCGCTCGCCGAAGACGACGATCGAGATCCTCACCCCCGACTTCCTGCGCAAGGAGGGGGCGCTTGAGGTGGTGGTCGCGGCGAAGCCCGACGTGTTCAACCACAATCTGGAAACGGTTCCGTCGAAATACCTGAAGGTCAGGCCCGGCGCGCGCTACTTCCACTCCATCCGCCTGCTGCAGCGGGTGAAGGAGCTCGATCCGACCATCTTCACCAAGTCCGGCATCATGGTCGGCCTCGGCGAGGAGCGGAACGAGGTGCTGCAGCTCATGGACGACCTCAGATCGGCCGAGGTCGATTTCCTGACCATCGGCCAGTATCTCCAGCCGACCCGCAAGCATCACGAAGTCGTGCGTTTCGTCACGCCCGACGAGTTCAAGGGCTTCGAGACGATCGCCATGGCGAAGGGATTCCTGCTGGTCTCCTCCAGCCCGCTGACGCGCTCGTCGCACCATGCGGGTGAGGATTTTGCGAAGCTTCGGGCCGTCCGTCTCGCCCGCCTCGGGCATTGAGCGAAGGCGGAGGCGCCGTTCATGCCCGTCTTCAAGACCGAGCGCCGCGTGCGCCATCGTCCCGACCAGATGTTCGACCTCGTCGCCGACGTCGAGAAGTATCCGCTCTTCGTGCCGCTCTGCGAGAGCCTCAAGGTGCGCCGGCGGGTCAATGCCGGGGAGGGCGGCATCGAGATCCTCGTTGCCGACATGACGGTCGCCTACACGATGTTCCGCGAGACGTTCACCAGCCGCGTGACGCTGGACAGGCCGAGGCTGCACATCCTCGCCGAATACATCGACGGGCCATTCTCACGCCTGGAAAATCACTGGCGTTTCGCGGCGACCGGGGAGGGCACGCTCGTCACCTTCTCGATCGACTACGAATTCCGCTCGCGCGCCCTGGCGCTGGTCATGGGGGCCATCTTCGACGCCGCCTTCCGCCGCTTCGCCACCGCCTTCGAGACGCGCGCGGACGCGATCTACGGGAGCGGCGAGCCTATCGCCGTGGTCTGAGACGAGGACTCAGTCCTCGGCGAGCGCCAGCAACATCTGTAGCGCGACGACGACACTTTCCCGGCGGACCTCGGCGCGGCCGATGGCGCCGAAGCGTTCCTCCCGCAGGATGAGTCGGTCGCCCATCCTGGCGGCGAAATGGACGAGGCCGACCGGTTTGTCGCCCGTGGCGCCGCCGGGTCCGGCGATGCCGGTGACGGAGACGGAGATCGTCGCCCGGGATCGCGAAAGCGCGCCTTCGGCCATGGCCTGCGCCGTCTCGGCCGACACCGCGCCATGCGCGGCCAGAACCGCCGCCGGCACCCCCAGCATCTCCTGCTTCGCCTCGTTGGTGTAGGTGACGTAGCCGCGGTCGACGACATCGGATGAGCCGGCGATCGCGGTCAGTGCCGCGCTGACGAGGCCGCCGGTGCAGCTCTCCGCCGTCACCGTCATCAGGCCACGAGCGCGACAAGCCGACAGCACAGCGGTGGCCAAGCGGTCGATGGCATCATCGCTGGGGGGCTTGCTCATCTCACTCTCCCGGCAACCGCACGGTCGCTACGGCGAGGGCGGCGAGCCCTTCGCGGCGACCGGTGAAACCCATCCTCTCGCTGGTGGTCGCCTTGATACCGATGCGGCCGGCATCGATGCCGAGGATCGCCGCCATCCGTTGCCGCATGGCCTCGCGATGCGGGCCGATGCGCGGCGCCTCGCAGACAACGGTCACATCAAGGCAGGAGAGGACGCCGCCTTTCGCGGCCAGGAGCGCGGCGGCATGGGCGAGGAAACGGTCCGAGGAGGCGCCCTTCCACTGCGGGTCGTTCGGCGGGAAATGGGTGCCGATATCGCCGTCTGCGATGGCGCCGAGCACCGCATCGGTCGCGGCATGCAGCACCACGTCGCCATCGGAATGGGCGATGACGCCACAGTCATGCGGCACCCTGACGCCGCCGAGCCAGACATGGTCACCGTCGCCGAAGGCATGGACATCATAGCCCTGGCCGACCCTGACATCGTTCATCGCGACCTGTCCGCGCAGACGCCGTTCGGCCGCATCGAAATCCTCCGGATGAGTCAGTTTCACATTGCCGGCCTGGCCGGGGAAGATGACGACGGGCATGCCCGCCCATTCCATCACCGCGGCATCGTCGGTCATGGCCGCAGCATCCTCGGCGGCGGCGCGGCGATGGGCATCCAGCAGAGATGAATAGGCGAAGGCCTGCGGCGTCTGAATGGCGCGCAGAGCGGCGCGGTCCGCCGTCGCGGCGACGCGACCGGCAGCATCGACCACCTTCACCGTATCGACGACCGCGATGCCGGGGATGGCCGCGACTGCGCCACCCGCGACGGCGTCGATGGCGTCGTCGATCAGCCGTTGCGACAGGAACGGGCGCGCAGCATCGTGAACCAGCACGATGTCCGGCACGTGCGGCGCGAGGCCCTCAAGCCCCGCGAGGACGGACGCCTGACGCGTCGCCCCGCCGGTGACCGGCTCCAGCAGGCGCGAAGAGGCGGGAACCGCGCTCCGGTAACGGTCCGCCTCGGCCGGATCGATGACCACGAGGATATGATCGATGCGGCGGCTGGCGAGGCAGGCGTCGATGCCGTAGGAGATCACCGGCCGGCCGGCGAGGATGCGATACTGTTTCGGCACCTCGCCCCCGGCGCGGGTGCCGCGACCGGCGGCGACGATCAGGGCTGCGACTGTCGGCTGCGATGCCATTCCGGGGTTCCATCCTGTGGTGCCCCTTCCTATCGCGTTCACCTTGAGCTGTCTTGTTTCAAGGCACGCCTCTTGTGCAGCGCATCAAATGATGTCTAAAGTGTAGGCATATCATTTCTCGCTTACGAAATAGGCATCTGAATGAACTTCCCATCGACCATGACGCCGCAAGGGCGTGTGAAGTCGATCGGGCCGTTCGACGTGGTCCTGCCTGTCGCTCTCGCGCCCATGTCCGGTATCACGGACGCGCCGTTCCGGCGCATGGTGACGCGGTTCGGCGTCGGCTGGACCGTGTCGGAAATGGTTCCGGGCGACGACCTGGCCGCCGGTGGCGAAGAAGCGCGCCTGCGCGCCGAGGGCGAGGGGCTGTCGCCCCATGTCGTGCAGATCGCCGGATGCGATCCCCGGTGGATGGGCGAGGGTGCCCGAATCGCCGCCGCCGCCGGCGCCGACGTCATCGACATCAACATGGGCTGCCCGGCCAAGCGCGTGACCGGGGGATACGCCGGCTCGGCGTTGATGCGCGACCTGGACCACGCCGAGCGCCTGATCGACGCGACGATCGCCGCCGTCGATGTCCCGGTGACCCTCAAGATGCGGCTTGGCTGGGATGACGCGTCGCTCAACGCGCCGGAGCTGGCGCGCCGGGCAGAGCGGGCAGGGGTTCGGCTGGTGACCGTCCACGGCCGAACCCGCCAGCAGTTCTACAAGGGCCGGGCGAACTGGGCGGCGGTGGCCACCGTGCGGGACGCCGTCTCCATCCCCGTCGTCGTCAACGGCGATGTCGCGACCTTCGCGGAGGCCGATGCGTGCCTCGCTTTGTCGGGCGCGCATGCCGTGATGATCGGCCGCGGCGCGCAGGGCCGCCCCTGGCTGCCCGGGCAGATCGGCGCCCATCTCGCAGGGCTTCCCGTTCCTGCGGCCCCGGCGCTCGACCAGCAACTGGCCTGCGCCATCGCTCTATACGAGGAGCAGCTCGCCCACTACGGAGCCGCGGTCGGCGTGCGCCATGCCCGCAAGCATCTCGGCTGGGCCCTGGACGCGGCTGCCGCGGAAAGCGGCGCGGATACTGCCATCCTCGCCACCGCGCGCCAGCGGGTGCTCACACTGGAGGAGCCGCGCAGGGTCATCGAGGTTCTCACCGAATGCTACGACCAGTTCCAGTGGAGGGCAGCCGCATGATCGCCGCAGCCCAGCGTCTCGACAGCCACGATTCCATCCTCAACGCGCTGCCCCATCCGGTCGTGAGCATTGCCGCCGACGGCATGATCGTCGACGGGAATGCCGCGGCCGAAGGATTCTTCCAGGCCTCCATCTCGGTTCTGCGCCGCCACACGCTCAAGGAACTCGTTCCCTTCGGCAGCCCACTGCTGGCGCTGGTCGACCAGGTCCGCGAGCGCCAGGCGCCCGTCAACGAGTACAAGGTCGACCTCGGCACGCCTCGCAACGGGCACGAGCGGATCGTCGACATCTATGTCGCCCCGCTCGCCGAGCGTCCCGGCGACGTGGTCGTCATGCTCCAGGAACGCACGATCGCCGACAAGATGGATCGCCAGCTGACCCATCGCGGCGCGGCCCGCTCCGTGACCGCGCTGGCCGCCATGCTCGCTCACGAGATCAAGAATCCGCTTTCCGGCATCCGCGGCGCCGCCCAGCTGCTGGAATCCTCCGTCGACGATCAGGACCGGACACTGACGCGGCTGATCTGCGACGAGGCTGACCGCATCGTGAAGCTCGTCGACCGCATGGAGGTGTTCTCCGACGAACGCCCGGTGGAGCGGGAGCCGGTCAACATCCACGTCGTCCTCGAACACGTGAAGAAGCTCTCGCAGTCCGGATTCGGCCGGCATATCCGCTTCGTCGAGGAATACGACCCCTCGCTGCCGCCGGTCTTCGGCAATCGCGACCAGCTGATCCAGGTCTTCCTCAACCTCGTGAAGAACGCCGCCGAGGCGATCGGCGAGCAGGCCTCCGACGGCGAGATCCTTCTGAGCACCGCCTTCCGGCCCGGCGTCAGGCTGACCATGCCGGGCACGTCGAGCCGGGTCGGGCTGCCGCTCGAGGTCTGCGTTCGCGATAACGGTCCCGGCGTGCCCGACGATCTCATTCCCCACCTGTTCGATCCCTTCGTGACGACCAAGAGCTCCGGGACCGGTCTCGGGCTGGCGCTGGTCGCCAAGATCGTCGGGGATCATGGCGGCATCGTCGAATGCGACAGCCAGCCCCGCAAGACCGTATTCCGCATCCTCCTGCCCATGGCCCGCGTGTCGCAGACCGACGCCAACGGCCGCAAACCACTCTGACGAGGTCACTGATGCCGACAGGAACCATCCTTGTCGCCGACGACGATGCCGCCATCCGCACGGTGCTGAACCAGGCCCTGTCGCGCGCCGGCTACGACGTCAGGCTGACCGGCAACGCCACCACGCTCTGGCGCTGGGTGTCTCAGGGCGACGGCGACCTCGTCATCACCGACGTCGTCATGCCGGACGAGAATGCCTTCGACCTGCTTCCGCGCATGAAGAAGCTGAGGCCCGACCTGCCGGTGGTGGTGATGAGCGCGCAGAACACGTTCATGACGGCGATCAAGGCCTCGGAGCGCGGCGCCTACGACTACCTGCCCAAGCCCTTCGACCTGAAGGAACTGGTCGCCATCGTCGGCCGCGCGCTGGCAGAGCCCAAGGGCAAGCTCGGCAAGTCCTCGCCGATCGACACCGACACCATGCCGCTGGTCGGCCGCTCGCCGGCCATGCAGGACATCTACCGGGTGCTGGCGCGCCTGATGCAGACGGATCTCACCGTCATGATCGTCGGCGAGAGCGGCACCGGCAAGGAACTGGTCGCCCGCGCCCTGCACGACTACGGCAAGCGCCGCAACGGGCCCTTCGTCGCCATCAACATGGCCGCGATCCCGCGCGACCTGATCGAGAGCGAGCTGTTCGGCCACGAGAAGGGGGCCTTCACAGGAGCCCAGTCCCGCAATCCGGGCCGCTTCGAGCAGGCCGAGGGCGGGACGCTGTTCCTCGACGAGATCGGCGACATGCCGATGGAGGCGCAGACGCGCCTGCTGCGCGTGCTCCAGCAGGGGGAATACACCACCGTCGGCGGCCGCACGCCGATCAAGGCGGATGTCCGCATCGTGGCGGCCACCAACAAGGACCTGCGCCAGCAGATCCAGCAGGGCCTGTTCCGCGAGGACCTGTTCTTCCGCCTCAACGTGGTGCCACTGCGCCTGCCGCCGCTGCGTGAGCGCAGCGACGACGTGCCCGACCTGGTGCGCCATTTCTTCGCTCTCGCGGAGCGGGAGGGGCTGCCGGCCAAGCAGATCGACGCGGCCGCCATGGAAAAGCTCAAGCGATATCGCTGGCCGGGCAACATCCGCGAACTGGAGAATCTGATCCGGCGACTGGCGGCGCTCTACCCGCAGGAGATCATCACCGCGCCGATCATCGATAACGAACTGTCGACCCCCGAGCCGACGCTGTCGCGCGACGAGCCGCGCGAGGACGATACCCTGATGGCCTCCGTGGAGCGCCACATGGGCACCTATTTCAAGGGCTATGGCGACGATCTTCCCCCGCCGGGCCTCTATCACCGCGTCCTGAAGGAAGTGGAGATTCCGCTGATCTCGGCCGCCCTGGCCGCGACCCGCGGCAACCAGATCAAGGCGGCCGACCTCCTCGGCGTCAACCGCAACACCCTTCGCAAGAAGGTCCGTGATCTCGACATCCAGGTCATCCGCACGTCGCGTTGATGCGGAGCGCGCGGGGCAAAGCCTCGCACCCTCGCCATCCGGGACGGCTTCGGGCCCCGCCTTCATCGAACGTGACTTTTCTGTCACAGTTGTTGTATTCACGTCACCTGATTCCCGATGACGTTCGTGCGGTGCCGGTTCTGCCGGCTTTCCGCCGAACTGTCCGGAGACACTCATCGGATGACTGCAACGACGCCTGTCGCCACGATACTGCCCGCCACCGACGGTTCGGCCTTCATGCCGCGCCTCCGGGCACGGCGTGCCGGACCGATCATGGTCGGCATCGCGCTGTTCTTCGGCCTCATCACCTTCCTGCTCGTCACCGGTCTCCTGCCCATCGCGGCGACCCACGAGGTCGTGCTCACCGTCCTGGTGATCGACGCCGCCCTGGTCATCGCCCTCATTGTCCTCATCGTCCGCGAGATCATGGTGCTGCGGCGGGCGAGGCGGGCAGGGCAGGCGGCCTCGCGCCTGCACGAGCGCGTCGTGCGGCTGTTCGCCATCGTCGCCTCGGTTCCCGTGGCGGTGATTGCGATCGCGGCCTCCGTCACGCTGGACCGCGGCCTCGAGAGCATCTTTTCCGGAACAGTGCGCCGCTCGATCGAAGCCTCGGCCAATCTGGCCAATTCCTATTTGAACGAACAGGTCACCGTGGTGCGGGCGGAGGCGGCCGCGCTGGTGCGGGACATCGAGCGCGTCCGGGCGCTCGACCAGTCGGAGGTCAACTTCAGCCGCTTCCTGTCGGCCCAGGCCATGGTACGCGGGCTGACCGTGGTGCGCCTGCTGAAACTGGACGGCACCATCATCGACCGCGCCGACCTGCCGATGCAGGCCGACTTCAGTGTTCCCGCGGCGATCCTGGAGGAGGTCGCCAAGACCGACGACATCATCGCCAACGTGACGTCGCGGGACGACCGCGACTTCATCGAGGCGATCCTCAAGCTGAAGAGGGGGGGCGACGAGATTCTCTACGTCGTCCGGCAGATCAGCCCGCAGATCGCGCAGCACCTGCGCGCTACCCAAATCGGATTGTTCGAATACCAGGAACTGCAATCGCGACGGCTCGGCCTGCAGATCGCCTTCGCGCTGATGTTCGCGTTGATCGCCTTCCTCGTGACCCTCTCCGCCGTCTATCTCGGCCTCAGCTTCGCCAACCGGCTCGTCCAGCCGATCCGCCGCCTCATCGGAGCGGCGGACCAGGTCGCGGCGGGCGATCTGGCGGTCGAGGTGCATATCCGCAAGTCGGAGGGCGACCTCGCCAATCTCGGCGACACCTTCAACAAGATGACCGCGGAACTGCGCCAGCAGCGCGAGGACCTCATCAACGCCCGCGACCAGATCGACAGCCGCCGGCGGTTCACCGAGGCGGTGCTCGCCGGCGTGACGGCAGGCGTCATCGGCCTCGACGAGGCGGGTCGGGTGACGCTGCTCAACCGCTTCGCCGTCGAAACCCTCGGCATGGCCGAAGCCGACCTGCTCGGCGCCGTCCTGGTAGAGGCAATTCCCGAGTTTTCCGACCTTGTCTCCGGCTCGTCGCGCGGCGCGCCGATCGTCCAGGGGCAGGTCATGCTGGTGCGCGGCGGGCGGGAGCGGACCCTCGTGGTGCGGGTCGCGCTGGAGGCCGACGAGGACGGCGCTCATGGCGCGGTGGTGACGCTCGACGACGTCACCGACCTCGTCGTGGCGCAGCGCACCTCGGCCTGGGCCGACATCGCGCGGCGAATTGCCCACGAGATCAAGAACCCGCTCACACCGATCCAGCTCTCGGCGGAGCGGCTCAAGCGCCGCTATGGCCGGGTGATCACCGAAGACCGCGAGGTGTTCGACCAGTGCACCGACACCATCATCCGCCAGGTCGGCGACATCGGCCGGATGGTCGATGAATTCTCTTCCTTCGCGCGCATGCCGAAGCCGGTGTTCGAGACGGAGGACGTCGCCGACACGGTGCGTCAGGCGGTCTTCATGATGCGCATCGGCTATCCCGAGATCGACATCGTCGACGAGATTCCCGAAGGCCGGCACGAGGCGTCCTTCGACCGCCGCCTCCTCAGCCAGGCCCTGACCAACATCATCAAGAATGCGACGGAGGCCATCGCGGCCGTGCCTGAGGCCGAGCGCGGCAAGGGCCGCATCCTCGTGCGCCTGACGGCCTCGGCGCCGTTCTATTCGGTGGATGTCATCGACAACGGCATCGGCCTGCCCAAAGAAAACCGTCATCGCCTGCTTGAGCCTTACGTAACGACACGCGAAAAGGGCACCGGGTTGGGTTTGGCGATCGTCGGCAAGATCCTCGAGGAGCACGGCGGAGGCCTCGGCCTCTATGATGCTCCGGCGGATGCCGAGGGGCACCAGCGCGGGGCGCATTTCCGATTGAGTTTCAAGGATCAGCAGCTTGCGGCGACCACCGCCGCGGCCGAATGAGCAAGAACGGATGACCTCGCATGGCTGGTGACATTCTCGTTGTCGACGACGAGGCGGATATCCGGGAGATCGTCGCCGGTATTCTCGATGACGAGGGCTATCGCACGCGCACCGCCCGCAACGCCGACGAGGCGCTGACCGCCATCGAGGCGCGCCGCCCCAACCTCGTCTTCCTCGACATCTGGATGCAGGGGAGCCGGCTCGACGGCCTGCAACTCCTCGACGTCATGAAGGATCGCCACCCCGACGTGCCGGTGGTGATGATCTCCGGCCACGGCAATATCGAGACGGCCGTCTCCGCCATCAAGCGCGGCGCCTACGACTACATCGAGAAGCCGTTCAAGGCTGATCGCCTGGTGCTGGTCGCCGAACGGGCGATCGAGACATCGCGGCTGCGGCGCGAGGTGAAGGAACTGCGGCAGATGTCCGGGCAGGCCGCGAGCCTCGTCGGGCGGTCGTCCGCCATGAACCAGCTCCGCCAGACGATCGAGCGCGTGGCGCCGACCAACAGCCGGATCATGATCTTCGGCGCCTCCGGTTCGGGCAAGGAGCTGACGGCGCGCACGATCCATGGCGCCTCCGCGCGGGCCAGCGGTCCCTTCGTGGTGATCAACGCCGCCGCCATCACCCCGGACCGGATGGAGATCGAACTCTTCGGCTCCGAGGCGGACGGCGCCCAGGGCCGCAAGGTCGGCGCGCTGGAGGAAGCCCACGGCGGCACGCTCTTCATCGAGGAAGTGGCGGAGATGCCGCGGGAGACGCAGAACCGCATCCTGAGGGTCCTGGTCGAGCAGAGTTTCCAGCGCATGGGCGGCGCCGCCAAGGTGCAGGTGGACGTGCGCATCATCTCGGCGACAGCCCGCGACATCCAGAGCGACATCGCCGAAGGGCGCTTCCGCGAGGACCTCTTCCATCGCCTTGCCGTGGTGCCGGTGCGGGTGCCATCGCTGGCGGAGCGGCGCGAGGACATTCCCGATCTCGTCGAGCATTTCGTCGAACATCTCGCCACGGTCTCGGGGCTGCCGCGGCGGCGTATCGGCGACGACGCCATGGCCGTGCTGCAGTCTCACGACTGGCCGGGCAACCTGCGCCAGTTGCGCAACAACATCGAACGCGTGCTGATTCTCGCCGGTGGCGATCCGGACGCGGTCGTCACGGTCTCGATGCTGCCGCCCGACGTCGGTTCCGCCGCACCCTCCATGCCGACCGGGCAGGGGGGCGAGCACCTGATGGCGCTGCCGCTGCGCGAGGCGCGCGAGGCCTTCGAGCGCGAGTATCTCGCCGCCCAGATCAACCGGTTCGGCGGCAACATCTCGCGCACGGCCGAGTTCATCGGCATGGAGCGATCGGCGCTGCATCGCAAGCTCAAGGCCTTGTCGGTGGAGTGATCCGCGATTTCGGCAGGGCGGCCTTGCACCGGCTTTCCGCCCTGCGCGGTTCGCCTGCCGGACGAACCATGGCAGATTGCCGCAATGCGGCGGCGGTGCCCGCCGCCGTCGAACCGCCTTCGAGGAGCCTCCGGAATGTCCCGTGTCGCCTATGTCAACGGAAGCTACGTCCCGCATGGCGAGGCGGCCGTCCATATCGAAGACCGCGGCTACCAGTTCGCCGATGGCGTCTATGAGGTCTGCGAGGTCCGGGGCGGGCGCCTCGTCGACGAGACGCGCCACATGGACCGGCTCGAGCGCTCGCTCGGTGAATTGCGCATCGCCATGCCGATGGCGCGTCGGCCTCTCGGCATGGTCCTGCGCGAGACGGTGCGCCGCAACCGCGTGCGCGACGGGCTGGTCTATCTTCAGGTGACGCGCGGCGTCGCCCGCCGCGACCACGCCTTCCCAAAGCCGGGAACGCCGCCGGCGCTCGTCGTCACCGCCAAGAACGTCGACCCCGCCAAGGGCGAGGCCAATGCCACCAAGGGCGTCAAGGTCATCTCGGTGCCGGACAACCGGTGGGAGCGCGTCGACATCAAGTCGGTGGGGCTGCTGCCCAACTGCATCGCCAAGCAGGCGGCACGCGAGGCGGGCGCCTACGAAGCCTGGCTGGTCGATGAGGACGGCTTCGTCACCGAGGGGTCCTCCACCAATGCCTGGATCGTCACCCGCGACGGCGTGCTGGTGACCCGGTTCGCCGACAACGGCATCCTCAAGGGCATCACGCGCACCACGCTGTTCGACCTCTGCAAGCGCGAGGGTGTGCGCATCGAGGAGCGCAAGTTCACGATCGAGGAGGCCCAGAACGCGCGTGAGGCGTTCCTCTCCTCGGCGACGACGATCGTCATGCCGATCGTCGAGGTCGACGGCCGGCCGGTCGGCAATGGAGCGCCGGGATCGATCTCGACGGGCCTGCGGGCGAAGTTCCACGAGGTCGCCGAGATCGCATGAGAGGCCCGCGCGCCACACGAGGCTGTGACGATCTGGGCGCTTGTGCGCTGCGGTATGATGAGCGTTTAATGTCGTGCCAAGAACAAGCCCGACCGGTGCCAGCCGGTCCATAAACCTTCGCGGTGTCCTTCAGGCCGCGGCAACAACGGAAAAAGACAATGGCGGAACGAGCACAGAACCTCCAGGACACCTTCCTCAACCACGTGCGCAAGCAGAAGATTCCGCTCACGATTTTCCTCGTGAACGGCGTCAAGCTGCAGGGCGTCGTCACCTGGTTCGACAACTTCTGCGTCCTGCTCCGTCGCGACGGGCACTCGCAATTGGTCTATAAGCACGCCATATCGACGATCATGCCCGGCGCCCCGGTCCAGCTGTTCGAACCGCAGGACGGAGACGACAAGGGCTGATCTCAACCTCGAGGCCCTTTTTTGGACATTCGCCGTCCCGACATCGTCAGCACCATCCATCACGACAGTGGCGACGAGCCGCAAGGCGAACCGACGCGCGTCGTCGTCGTCGTGCCCATCATCACGCGGCGAGGCGAGGGGGCCGAGGGACCCTCTCGCTCGGCCGATGCCAGGCGCGATGAGGCGGTTGGACTGGCGGCGGCCATCGATCTCGAGGTCATGGAGACCGTCACGGTCGGCCTCAACCAGCCGCGGCCGGCGACGCTCATCGGCAAGGGCAAGGTGGAGGAGATCGCGGGACTGGTGGCGGCCCACGAGGCCGGCCTCGTCTTCGTCGATGCGGCCCTGTCGCCGGTGCAGCAGCGCAACCTCGAAAAGGCGTGGAAGGCCAAAGTCGTCGATCGTACCGGCCTCATTCTCGAGATCTTCGGCCGGCGCGCGCGCACGAAAGAGGGCGGCCTGCAGGTTGAACTCGCCCATCTCAGCTACCAGAAGAGCCGTCTGGTGCGGTCCTGGACCCACCTTGAGCGCCAGCGGGGCGGCTTCGGCTTCCTCGGCGGCCCCGGCGAGACGCAGATCGAGGCCGACCGCCGGATGATCCAGGAGCGGATCACGCGGATCGAGCGCGAACTCGAACAGGTGACGCGCACCCGCCGCCTGCACCGCGAGAGCCGCCGGCGCGTGCCCTATCCGATCATCGCCCTGGTCGGCTACACCAATGCCGGCAAGTCGACGCTGTTCAACGCCCTGACGACGGGCGGCGTCCTGGCGCAGGACCTGCTCTTCGCCACCCTCGACCCGACACTCCGGCAGATGCGCCTGCCGCATGGCACCAAGGCGATCCTGTCCGACACCGTCGGCTTCATCTCCGACCTGCCGACCATGCTGGTCGCCGCATTCCGGGCGACCCTGGAAGAGGTCATCGAGGCGGACGTCATCCTGCACGTGCGGGACGTCAGCCACGGCGACACGGAAGCTCAAGCTGCCGATGTGGCGGCCATCCTTGCCGATCTCGGCATCGATCCGGTCAGCCGCACGATCATCGAGGTCTGGAACAAGGTCGACCTCCTGGACGAGCCGGCCCGCGAGGCCGCGCGTAACCGCGCGGCACGCCACGACGAGGCGCATCGGCCCTATTTCGTCTCTGCCGTGACGGGTGAGGGGCTGCCCGAACTTCTCGGCGCCATCGAGGACCGCCTGCGGGCGGAACATGAGCGCCTGACCGTGACGGTGCCGGCGGCCGATGGCGGCACGCTGCACTGGATCCACGAGAACGCCGAGGTCGAGGCGCGCGAGGCGCTGGAGAGCGGCGAGACCCGCGTCACCCTGCGCATCGCGCCGGCCAAGCGCGACCAACTCGAGCGCCGGCTGCCGAAGGCCGGCTGACGCGCCTCAGGTTGCGCCGTCACGCTCGCGGCGCTTGGCCTCATTCCAGAGCGCGTCCATTTCCTCGAGCGACGCATCGGCCGGCCCGCGCCCTTCCACTGCCAGCGCCGCCTCGATGGCGGCGAAGCGCCGCTCGAACTTGGCGTTGGTGCCGCGCAGCGCGTCTTCCGGATCGACGTCGAGGTGTCGCGCCAGATTGACCGCGGCGAAGAGGAGGTCGCCGACCTCGCCGGCGATGTCCGCCTGCGAGGCGCCGTTGCGGCGGGCCTCGACGATCTCCTGCGCCTCCTCGACGATCTTGGCGAGCACGGCGTCGACATCGTTCCAGTCGAAGCCGACCTTGCCGGCCCTGGACTGCAGCTTGAGAGCCCGGGTCAGGGCGGGAAGGGCGGTCGGAACCCCTGCCAGCAGCACCCCGCCGGCAGGCTCAGCCGGCAGGCCCAGCCGTGCGCGTTCGGCCACCCGCGCCTGCTTCTCCCCAGCCTTGATCCGGTCCCACAGGCCCTTGACCGCCTCCGGGCTCATGTCGCGGTCGCCGCCGAAGACATGGGGATGGCGCCGGATGAGCTTCCCCGTGATGGCACGGACCACATCTGGAAAGGCGAAGAGCCCTCGTTCCTCGGCCATCCGGGCGTGGAAGACGACCTGCAGAAGCAGGTCCCCGAGTTCGTCCTTCAGGTCGGTGAAATCCTCGCGCTGGATCGCGTCCGCCACTTCATAGGCTTCCTCGATGGTAAATGGCGCGATTGTCGCGAAGGTCTGGACGAGATCCCAGGGACAGCCGCGCCCGGGCGTCCGCAGCCACGCCATGATCTCGACGAGACGCGCGATGTCATCGGACGGTTCGATGGATGGAGGTGCTGGATCTGTCGTCGTCATCTGTCACTCTGCGCTCACCGCCGTCGGGCAAGGCAAGAGGCGGGGGCCGTCAATCCACAGCTTGAGTCACGTCGGACGACTGCCGACATCGACGGGGATGGCCGGGTGTGTCCGTGATCGATATCTGGCGCCGGTGAGAGCTATTTGGCGGGACTTCGTGGGATTTTCTGGGATAATCCAGGATCACTCCGAAGCCAGCGCGCGCTTCGCGTCGGCCAATCGCCGGTCGAGGAAAAACTGGGCGACCGCCTCACGGGTGGGTGTAGCCCCGAGAACCCGTCTCTTCGTCTCGGCGACCGTCGCATCGATGGCCAGCCCCGCATCATAGCATTCGTCGAGAATCGGGCGGACCTTTACCGAATACGCGATCGAGGGGCGGCGTGGCGGAACTGCCGAAAGGCCATGGGCCGCGAGCTTGCGCAGCTTCGTCCAATACCGGTGCACGGCAGAAGACGAGGGTATCTGACGCGGGCCGAACCGATCTGCCGCAGCCGCCTGTGCCTCTTGGATGGTGGCAGACAGCCTGAGTTGCTCTGCGAAGAACGCGGCCACGTCGCTATCGCCGAAATGGCGACTGCGTTCATTCTGTACGCCATCGGACAACAGCGCGCGCAGGCGGTGAAGCTCTTCCCGCTCGCGCATGAAAGTCGCGTATTCGGTGCTGCTGATCCGAACGGTATCGGGCGGAGCGTCATCGCTCATGCCGAACCTCCTTCAACGCGGCTTTGACCAGGTGGCGCGAAGGATCAAATGGCATCGTGATCATGCGCGGCTCTCATGCAGTGAGCTGCCGATGCGGGCCGCCACGCGCTCCCCAAGTGTGCGGCTCATGTCGTCCAGCGACTGGCCGTTGGGGGCAATGGTGACCCCGCCCATGTCGATCGAGACGGCGATGCCACCACCCGATCCGCCTCCGGACGCTCCGCCGGCCGTGCCAGCATCCGGAGCGGACGGCCGCGGCAGTGCCCAACCACCTTGTCGCGAAGCCGACATGCCTGCCGCCGCCATGGTCCGCATCCGGTCGGACACCGCCCCGCTGTTGTCGCCGATGCCGGAGGCGAGTTGTGCCGCGATCTCCTGCCCACCACGGCGCAGGTAGCGGAACGGGCCGTCTTTCGCAGGGCTCTGCGGTACGTTGCGCATGGCCCGACCGGCTACCTCGCTCATCGCGGCCGAGACCTCGCCGCCGCCGGCTCGAATGCCGGCGGCAAGCTGCGATGAAATCTGCTGACCTGCGGAATAGGCCTGGTTGGAGACTTGTCCCAGCGTGCTCGACATTTGCGCCGCGAGCCGGTCGATCTCCGAATTGGCCTTGTTCAGCGCATCGGAAAGCGCCCGCAGCTCGTAGTTTTGGGCAGAGGTTGCATTGCCACCCTGACCGGCAATCGCATCCCTTATCGACTGAATGGCCTCCCGGAGCGAGGTTGCTTCGGTCTCGACCTTGGCTCTCTGGGCCTGGAGGCCGGCGAGCCATTCACGCACCCCTGGACCGGATGGCTCATCCGCTGTCGGTGCGCGCTGCCGATCCTCGCGAGCCAGGACGTCTGGAGCCATCTGCTGGCGATCTCGACGACGAAGAATGTCCGGCCGAGCGGGGGGCGGGCCGTGACGCAGGACATCCTCGAAAAACTTGCGGCGCTCGGCATCATTGGCATCACGTATCTGGCCTTCAATGCTGGCGACGCTCGACGGCGTCTCCTCGGCCGCTCGCTTCGCCAGTTGGCGCTCCGTCTCGCGGACGCGCGCCTCTTCACGAAGGGCTGTGAGCCGCTGGCGTTGAAGGGCCAACTCTTCCTGCCGGCGAAAGTCGTAGTTATCCCGCGCCCTCTTCATCTCTTCGTCAAGAGCCGCGATGCGCCGGTCGTAAATCTCACGTGCGATAGCGCCCTGACCGCGTCTTTCGCGTTCTTGGTGCGCTTCGTAGTTATCGAACAGGCGGTTGACGGCCCCGGCCACGGTGCCGGCCGCGAGTCGCCCCGCATAGCCAATTCGCGCCGTGAGAGCGTCGATCGCCTGCTTGGCCCGCTCAATCTTGGCAAAGTCGGCTTCAGAAAAGACGTCGAACTCCCGCTGCACCGCCCCTCGCGTCCGCGACCGATCGTTCAACTGCCCCTGAAGCGTCCTGATGCGGTCGATCTGCTGGGCAAGGCGTCTGATCTCCTCGGCCTGATCGTTGCCGAAGATATTGGAGATCGCGCTGTCGCGTTTGTCCGGCGCCAGCGCGTTCAGCTTGGTCAGGAAGTCGAGGATCGTGCTGTTGGCGTCGCGGCGGAACGACTGGGCGAAGGTCCGTGTGCGCAGTCCCATGGAGCGCAGGGCCTTGTCGAAGTCGCTTCCCTGGTTGCTCGCATCGGAGAGCGTGGAGACGATCGACGACATCGCCTTATGAGAAGCTGAGGCTTCCGATCCCGCTGCCCGGAGTGCCGCCCCGTAGGCGGCCATGTTCTCTGCTGAAAGCCCCGCCGAATGCCCCTCCTGGCCGACCTCCCGGAGGAAACTGGCGAGATCGGTCGCTTTGCTGCGCGTTGCCGTGGCGGCGGTCTGGATCGCGTCCGCGATGCCTTCAAGTCGGGGCTGGTTGGCGCGGTAGATGTTTCCGAGCGAGCTGAGGGTCTCGCCCGTCTTGCTGGCAGACTGGCCCCAGGCCTGCGATGCGCGCGCCGCCAATGCCGTGTAGCTCGCGAGATCCTGGCCGCGGCGGCGCTCACTCGCCCCAGCCGCCATCAGACCGGCGACCTCTTCCTTGGACCGCCCCGTGGCCCGCGCGATCGTCAGAACCTGCCGCTCGTACTCCTCGAGCTCCAGCCGGCTCGCGGAGGTCGCTCTGCGGACGTCGGACATGGCGCGTTCGAGGGACAGAGCCGCGGGGGTTGCCGCGGCCACCATGCCGACGCCGCCAACGACGGCCCCGCCGGCCGCTCCTGCGGCCAACATACCGGCCCGGCCGGCGAGCGCCGCACCGGCGCCGCGAGCCAGACCACCGGGCATTGCAGCGGCATCTGCGACCGATCCTGCCGGCTCCGGTCCCGCCGCCGCGGTTGCCCTCCCGCGCCGTGACCAGCGGGCAGCAGCGACGCCCCCTGCAACACCGTTGAAGGCCCCGCCCCGGAGACGCTCGTCGCGGCGCATCAAGCCAAGGTAGGAGACCTGCGCGCCCCTCGCCGTGGCCGCCGCCGCCATCGCGTCCCGCTCGGCGCGCGGGCGACGGCGGCTGATGGCGATATATTCCTCGGCCTTCCTGTTCAGATGGTCGAAGGCGCGCGTCATCGCATAGGTGCGGCCGAGCGCCATGGCCGAGGGGCCGCCACCTTCGGCGCGTCGATGCAGGCTGGCGATGTGGGCGCTATAGCGCCCCGTCGAGGCTGCCAGGCGGTCAGTTGCCCTCGCCTGCGCCCCTATCGCGCGGGTCGCTACCAGCGTCGTGTTGCCGGAGCGGACTGCCGTCGCGCGAAGGCCCGCCGAAGTCGAGGCGAACCGACCCTGACTGGCATTGAGCTTGTCCAGTTCGCGCCGGGCCGGGCCTGTCTTACCGGTCAGCCGGTCGACCAGCTCCAGAATGAGCGAGGCCTTCATCTCGGCCATTGCGGCGCCTCCGCAGTTGCGACGTCAGGCGACGGCGCCCGTGACGAGATAGCCGACGTCAGGAGCGCAGATGATCTCTTCGACCTTCTCGCCGACGCGAACGACTTCGCCCCCTTCCATCCCGATGTTCGGATCGAGGATGGTCCCGGCGACCCGCGAGTTGACCTCGGCCGTGAAGCCGAAGGTGATGCCGCCGCGATCGGGCCGGGCCTCGGGATCGATGTGCAGGAAGGCCATGTTCTTGCCCCAGACGCGCTGGATCACCGGCGCCTGCCCCTTGCGAGCGGTGTTCACGAAGCCCTCGCCGACGAGCACCTTGGGGATTTCGAACAGGCGACCGAACTCCTCGCGGGTGATGATGCCCCGCGTCGTCGTCTGTCCCCGCACCGCGTTGACGATGTGGGGATGGGAGCGGATGACGTCCCAGACGGCCTGCCCCATCACCACCACGTTGGGGCGGAACACCAGCGTGCCGGCGAGCGCACCGGCGATGACGCCGATCGGATCGGAGTCGGTGTAGTCCGAGAACTTGGCCCCGCCCATCAGGGCGAGCTTCCGGCCGGACGAGTAGCTGTCCGGAGAGAACACCTTGCTGGCCACGCGCACCTCCCGGTCGAGAAGGATCAGCGAGGTGAGCATCTTCGCCGAATGCGCCCGCGGATCGTAGGTGCTGCGATTCAGTTGGCGCTGGCGCGCCGCTTCGTTGATGTCACCCATGGGGATGGGGTCGTCCAGGGCGTAGTCGTTGGTGCGCCCCTGCCGTTCGATGCCCGTGAATTCCATCTGATTGGGCCGCCCCCGGCGACCAACGCGGGTATCGGGAAGGGTAAATCCCTCGGCGAGCGGGTGCTCGATCCAACTGAACCGTTCGGACATGACCGGAACGCGCGGAAGGACCTGATCGGCGATCAGCGTCTGCGAGGGATTGGAGTAGCCGACCGAGATCGCGGTCAGGGCTTCATTGACGGGAAAGGGTCGTTCCATGACGGTCTCCGAGGCGTCGGTGTGGAAATGGCAGGCGGTCTCAGGCGGTGGGCGTGATGCCGCCGGTCACGCGAACGACCGCGTCGTCGATCGCCATTGATTTGCCGTCCTTGGCCGCGTCCGCCTGAAGCCGGCGCGCCTGCTCGAGGATCGTCTTGCTTCCGTCGTGCACCGCGCCTTCGCCGGGCGTGATCCGGTTGAGGGCCATCGGCGATCCGCCGATCACAGGCATCGCGGCGCAGAGGGCCTCGAATTGCTCGACGCCGACCTGACGGCATACGGCGAGCGCACGATCCTTTGCCGCGGGCGGGAATTTGCCGTCCCGCACCGACGCATCGACGGATGCCTGAATGGCAGCTTCGCCAGCGGCGCGGTCGCGCTCGCTCAGGGCCGTCTCCGCCGAAACGGCGCGGTTCAGAGCGACGTCGTGTTCGGCCTTGGGCACGAAGGACCCCGCCGCGACATCGCGCTCCAGTTGCCGCAGGGTGGCCAGTCGGGTCATCAGCGCGTCGTCGTCGGTCTCCGCATCCGCTCCGATCGCGCGGCACAGCGCGACGCGATCGATCGAAAGGCTGCGGTTCAGGGCCGGAAGGTCGAGGTTCGGCTTGTTGGTCAGTGCGACCGAGGAGATCTGCGTGATCTCGCGATCGCTTGCCCGGAAACGAATGGCCGGAGACAGATACCGATAGGCCTTCGAGGTCAGGTACTCGCGGCCCTGCGGCGTCAGGTCGAATTCGGTGGCGGCCACCGCGCCGTCGATGACCGCGAGCTTCTTGATCCATCCGACCGCCGGAGCGGGCTCACCCTTGGGCCCCTTCAGTTCGGTCGCGTGCTCGATATCGATCGGAAGCGGCTTGGCGGCGGAGTTGAACGCCTGGACGAGAACGTCCGGCGCCGTCGATCGCCATCGCCTGCCGTCCACACCGACGATGTCAGGACCCCGCGGGATGAGCACCAGGACGTTCGGCAGTTCAGCGCCTTCCACGGCGATGGGCTTCAGCCGGTCGGAATGTTGCTCGTTCTGCAAGTCCATCTCCATCGGATGAGGAACCGCATCGAAGCTTGGCCGCTGGCACGACCAGAGCCTCGATGCGGGCTGCCCTCAACAGCGATGGAAGTGATAACGCGCGGGAACACCCGGAAATGAGGGCGGCATTTGCCGCCCTCTGCTACAATACCGGGCGATTCCATTGCTTGGCGTACGGGGACCGGAGTGACCGAACAGACCGAAAACACGTCCGGCCATCAGGGTGCAGGGCGTACCACGGCGAAAGACGATCCAATAGATCGGTTGGAAATCGTCTTTCCTGATCCGGTTCGCCTCTTCAAACCCCGCGAAAGCAGCAATCTATCAGATCCCAACATCATATTCGTTTTGGACGCAAGCTGCCTTCTGTTGCCCTATTCGCTAACGAAAGAGTCGCTTGCCTCGGTCGATCAAGTCTATCGTAACCTGGTAGCTGAAGGCCGGCTATTCGTACCGGCCAGAGCCGCGCGGGAGTTCGCAGCCAATCGGGAGGAGAAGCTGGGCCAGCTTCTCCAGCACCTCAACGATTGTCGTTCGAAGGTTAGCATTTCGGTACCCGACGTTCCGATCTTGTCCAGCCTCAAGCCTTTTGCCGCCATGCAAGAGGCCGAAGTGTCCTTCAAGAGCGCGAAAAAGCAGTTTTCAAAAGCAATTGAAGAGATGATTGCCGCGATTTCCGCATGGCGCGGAGATGATCCGATTTCAAAGATCTACAGCGAGGTCCTCTCCGACAAGACCGTAGTCGACATACCAGACGCCGAGCCTACGGCCCTGCGCAAGGAATGGGAGCAAAGGCTGCGGCTGCGGCGGCCACCCGGCTATAAGGACGCTAGCAAACCAGATGGCGGCATCGGCGATTTCCTCATTTGGAAGACTATTCTTTCCCTGGGCCAAAAGTTCAAAAGGAACATCGCGTTCGTCACCTACGACCGAAAGCCTGATTGGATGGTACGCGAGACCTATGTTCGCCCCGAGCTGATCGACGAGTTCCGTGGCGCGTCGGATGGCTGCGAACTGCGACTATGCACCCTTGCTGATGTACTTGGAGGCATGCAGGCCCCGCAACAAGTCGTGAATGAAGTGCGCATCACGGAGGAATCGCCTCGCTTCGTAGGTGACCTCACGGACGTCTTTGTCGATCCGCGGAATGAGCGCCGGATGATTGTGGTCCCGATGGGAGCGGTATCATTCGACTATTCCAGTAACAACGGCATCATAGATATCGACCACTATGACAGGCGGTTCACGCTCAGGTTCTCCAAACACTCCGACAAGGCCATCTATCTCTACACTGGGCGCACCAACCTCCGCCGCATTGCCCGCGTGAAGGCCTCTGCCGAGCCTCCCGACGGTCTGGTCAGTTTCGAGCAGTTCGATAGCTCGTCCGACGTCTATCCCATTTTTGCCGGCGAAAGTTTTTTGGCGGAGAATACCGAAGGCGAGATAATGGCCGGCCGGATCGACGAAATCGCGGACGATTCACGCGGCTCACCGGCCGACAACGTTCGGTTTCGGTTCATGACTTCCCGACCAAAAGCTGAGGTCTGGTTGCCGCGCCCCCTTTGATCACATGAGCTGTCCCAATTCTGACGAGCCATACAAGAGCTTCCCCGCCTCTTGGCTCTGGCGATCAAGGCAACCTACTCGAAGGCCCGTCCGCGCCCCTCCGGCCGTTCAATTTCGCGTTCAAGGAAATTTCCGGCCGGAGATGGCTCCGGCCCCTCAAACGCCGTCAGTGGCCTTCTATGAGGCTCGGCCATTTTTGAGGTCGGACGCGGGATCGCCGTGCTTGCGCAACAGCCGCTGCACCGTCGTCCGATCGATGCCGAGACGGTGGGCGATGTCTGTCTGCGATAGCCCCTGCGCGCGAAGCGACGTGACGGCTGCCGCGCGGCGGCGCTGTTCCCCGATGACCGTCGTCGGAATGAGGATCGTCATGCCCTCAAACCCCCGCACCAGGCGCTCGGTGGCGGCCTCCCCGATCAGGGCCACCAGAGGATGCTCAGTGCTGAACAGGTGCAGGCGGGGGATATAGAGGCGTCTGCCCCCGAAGTGGATACCGATCGCCGTGGCCGCGGCGACGCCGCCCTGGTCGCGGCCGATGCAGTCCGCAATTTCGTTGAGGAGTGGAGACAGGGCGAAGGTCTCAGGCGGAGCGTTCGCCCCGGCCTGGTCGAGCGCTTCCTCTGATGTACCTTCGGAGACGTTGCCCATGCGCCGGATCGAGACCGCGTAAGTTGCCCCGGCCGGCATGACCGCAAAGCTGCTACGCAATGAGGGCGGCAATTGCCGCCCCGTCTTCGCGCCATCTTCTACTCATCGGCTGCAACGCATGCTAATTTGGCATCGACGGTCGAGCACAGGATGACCGGGACTTCACTTCGGTGGGGGACCCGCGGGGACCTTCCGACCCCCCGACCGTCGCTTTTGGCTTCTCAAGGGTTGAACGCGTGTGACCATGGCGCGCAGGCCCGTGATGACCTTGGCGGCATCGGCCGGCCGACAGAACCGCAGTGACGACACCTTGAAGCGGTGTTCAATCCAGCGGTTCAACGCAGGCTCATCGTCGCTCCCCGACCAATCGCGCCACAGCCCACGGATCATCGTGATCTGCTTCGGCGAGGCCCAACCGGGCCGGTCGCCATAAGTTCGCCTGGTCCAGGTGCTGCGGAAGCCGCAAGCCGTGAAGTAGCGCATGACCGCCGCGAACCCGCGGCGATCGAGGCCGGCCGCGCTCTCGGCGCGGCCGTGCTGAAGGAGCACAGCGCGATAGGTTGTCTCGTCCATGCTGAGTTGCTGTTTCGCGATGTGGATCAGCGCGACATGCTTCGCGCCGATCTTGTCGGATGGGGTCGCCCTGGTCATGTGGCGCCCTCATCGGATGGCCGGCGGGAGGGCCTGTCGCGCACCCTCTCGCTCAGATGATCGAGCCGGGCAGCCCAGGTGCCGAGCAGCTCCGCCGCGATGTCGATGGCGGTGCTCATAGCGTGGTTACAGGGCGGGCTTGAGGTGCTGTCCTCGGCAGAGTGTGAAATCGCGTGCAAGAACCACCCCCTGCTGGGCTGGTTTCGCGTCCAATAACCACCCCTGCTGAGGCCATAGCGCACGATCCTTTCCGTTTTCGGGAAGGGTCCAGGGATGACGGGTGTGGAGA